>DATAOG010000645.1:0-3884 GCA_036265855.1 Geminicoccaceae bacterium
CAGCGCCTCGGGTGCTGCTATGCAGCAGTTCACCATCCGACCGTCTGTCGCACCCGCCCCGCAGCCGCAGCCTCAGAAGCGCAGGCGCTTGCACTGCACGACATGCGGCAAGGCGCAGATCGCGTCCAGCACAGGTTCCGGCACCGGCTGGTCGACCTCGATCAGCGCGATCGCATCGCCGCCCGGTCGGTCGCGCCCGAGGTGAAAGGTTGCGATGTTGACCCCGGCGTCGCCGAGCGTCATGCCGAGCGCGCCGATCAGGCCGGGCTGGTCGACATTGCGCACGTACAGCATGTGCGGCCCGAGATGGGCCTCGATCTCGATGCCGCGGATCTCGACGATCCGGGGCCGGCGCTCGTGGACCAGCGTGCCGGCGACGCTGCGGCTGCCGCGCTCGGTCTCGACCACGAGCCGGATCAGCGTCAGGTAGCCGTCGGTCTGCTCCTGATGGACCGTTCTGACCGCGATGTCGCGCTCGCGCGCCACGAGCGGCGCATTCACCATGTTGACGCTCGCCAGCAGCGGCGCCAGCAGCCCCTGCAGCAAAGTCGCGGTGATCGGGTGGGTGTTGAGCCCCGCGACCTGGCCGGCGTAGGTGATCGTGGCACCCAGCAGGCCGGTCTCGGTCAGCTGGCCGGCGAAGCTGCCGAGCTGCTGGGCGAGCTCCATGTAGGGCCTGAGATGCGGCGCCTCCTCCGCGCTGACCGGCGCGATGTTGAGCGCGTTGACGATCGCGCCGGTGGTCAGGTAGTCGGCCATCTGCTCGGCGATCTGGAGCGCCACCTTCTCCTGCGCCTCGGCGGTCGCCGCGCCCAGATGCGGCGTCACCACCACCTGGTCGAGCTCGAACAGAGGCGAACTCCGCGCCGGCTCCTCGGCGAACACGTCGAGCGCGGCGCCGGCCACGTGGCCGCTCCGGACCGCATCGTGGAGCGCCGACTCCTCGACCAGCCCGCCGCGGGCGCAGTTGACGATCCGGACGCCCGGCCTGGTCGCGGCCAGCGCCGCAGCGTCGAGCAGGTTACGGGTGCTGTCGTTCAGGGGCGTGTGCAGGCTGATCACGTCGGCGCGCGCCAGGAGCTCCGCGAGCTCGACCTTCTCGACCCCGAGATCCTGCGCCCGCTCCGGCGCCAGATAAGGGTCGTAGGCGATCACCCGCATCTTGAGGCCGTGGGCGCGCTCGGCGACGATCGAGCCGACGTTGCCGCAGCCGATAAGGCCCAGCGTCTTGCCGGCGAGCTCCATGCCCATGAAGCGGGATTTCTCCCATTTTCCGGCGCGGGTCGAGCGGTCGGCCGCGGGCAGCTGGCGGGCGAGCGCCAGGATCATCGCGATCGTGTGCTCGGCGGTCGTGACCGAGTTGCCGAACGGCGTGTTCATGACCACGACGCCGCGCTCGGTCGCGGCCGCGAGATCGATGTTGTCGACGCCGATGCCGGCCCGGCCGACCACCCGAAGGCGCGGGGCCGCCGCAAGAATGGCGCGGGTGACCTTGGTCGCCGAGCGCACGGCGAGGCCGTCGTAGCCGCCGATCAGCGAGATCAGCTCGGGCTCCTTGAGGCCGACGCGCACTTCGGCCTCGACGCCGCGCTCCTCGAAGGCCGCGACCGCGGCCGGGCTCAGCGCATCGGAGATCAGAACCTTCGGCATCTCAAAAGGCCTCCGCCCGACGCTGCTCGCAGAACGCAAACTCGAGCCAGGGCAGCAACGCCGCAAGATCGCTCGCCTCGACCGTCGCGCCGCCCCAGAGTCGCAGACCCGGCGGCGCGTCCCGATAGGCGCCGATGTCGTAGGCGACGCCCGCCTGCTCGAGCCGCCCGACCAGGCCCTTGACGAACTCGGCCTGACTCGCCGGCGGCATCGCCTGGACCAGGGGATCGACGATCTTCAGGCAGATCGAGGTCGAGGAACGCGTCTCAGGTCGCCTGGCGAGGAAGTCGACCCAGGGTGTGCGCGCGACCCAGGCCGCGACCAGCTCGAGATTGGCCGCACTGCGCGCGATCAGCGCCTCCAGGCCGCCGAGCCGCTCGGCCCAGGCGAGCCCGTCGAGAGCGTCCTCGACCGCGAGCATCGAGGGCGTGTTGATGGTCTCGCCGCGGAAGATGCCCTCTATCAGCTTGCCCCTGGCGGTCAGCCGCAGGAGCTTGGGCAGCGGCCAGGGCGGCCGGTAGCTCTCGAGCCGCTCGACGGCGCGCGGCGACAGGATCAGCATGCCGTGCTGCGCCTCGCCGCCCAGCACCTTCTGCCAGGAGTAGGTCGCGACGTCGAGCTTGTCCCACGGCAGCGCCATCGCGAACGCGGCCGAGGTCGCATCGCAGAGGGTAAGCCCCTCCCGCCCTGTCGCGATCCAGTCGCCGTTCGGCACCCGCACGCCCGAGGTCGTGCCGTTCCAGGTGAAGACCAGATCGCGCGCCGGATCGTGCTCGAGCGGCGGCAGCTCGCCGTATCCGGCGCGCCGGATTCGTCTATCCTCAATGTCGAGCTCGTTCTCGATGTCCGTCTGCCAGCCGTAGCCGAAGCTCTCGAAGGCGAGCACGTCGACGCCGCGGGCGCCGAGCAGGTTCCACATCGCCATCTCGAAGGCGCCGGTGTCCGAGCCGGGCACCAGGCCAATCCGGTAGCCCTCTGGCAGCCCGAGCAGCGCGTGCGAGCGGTCCAGCAGCTCGGCGAGCCTGGCCTTCGGCGCCTTCGCGCGGTGCGAGCGACCGACCAGCGCTCCCTCGAGCGCCGCCAGCGACCAGCCGGGCCGCTTGGCGGTCGGCCCGGAGCCGAAGCGCGGATTGCCCGGCCGGGTCCGCGGCTCACTCATCACCTTCTCCTGGTCGTCATCGGACGCATCGGCCGACCGGCCGGGGTTGCCGCAAGGCCGCAAAAGCGATCAGGAGAGATACGCCCCGCGCCGGTGCGAGGCCAGCCCCTGCGGCAATGGGCGGTCAGTCGATGAAGAATGCCGTCTCGCCCTCGCCGCGCAGCACGATGTCGAACCGATAGCGCGCGGACGCTCCGGGCTCGGGGCGGGCGATCAGTGTCGCGCGCGCGACCGGGTCGCCCACCGTGGCCAGGATCGGATCGGCTTCATTGGCCGGCTCGTCCGCGAAGTAGAGCCGGGTCACGAGCCGGCGGAGCAGGCCGGCGGCGAATAGGGAAACCAGGATGTGCGGCGACTGCCAGCGATTGCCGCGGTAGGGCACGGGCCCGGGCTTGATCGTTCGGAACCCGTACCGGCCATCGGCGTCGGTGATCGCCCGCCCGAAACCGCGGAAGTTCGGGTCGAGCGGCCGGTCGCTCCGGTCCGCCGGATGGGCGTAGCGGCCGGCGGCGTTCGCCTGCCAGAGCTCGATCAGGCAGCCCGGCACCGGCAGCGCGCCCTCCTGCCTGACCTGGCCGTTGATCTCGATCACCTGGCCTTCGGCCTGCGGGGCGCCCTGCCGAAGCCGGGTGAGGTCGTTGCCGGCCCGCACCAGCTTGCGGTCGAAGAACGGCCCGAGCGTCTGCCAGGCGCTCGCCTGCCGGCCGGCCATGCTCAGTCGATCATCGGGGTCGCGTGACGGCCGCGCAGCACCAGATCGAAGCGGAAGCCGAGCGCGGTCTCCCAGATCCCGACCTCGGGTGCCGGCACGGCCAGCAGCCGCTCACGCGCCTCCGGGTCGTGCACCCCGGAGAGGATGCTGTCGATCTCGTTCAACGGATCGCCCGGAAAATACATCTGGGTCACGAGGCGCGTCAGAAAGGTCGGGCCAAACAGCGAGAAATGGATGTGCGGCGGCCGCCACCAGTTGCCAGTGTGCTGGACCGGGTAGGCGCCGGGCTTGATCGTCTTGAAGCTGTAGCGCCCCTCGGCGTCGGTGACGCAGCGTCCGCAGCCGGTGAAGTTCGGATCGAGC
>DATAOG010000646.1:0-2811 GCA_036265855.1 Geminicoccaceae bacterium
CCCGCGACCAGGAGCCGGCAGTTCTCGAGGTAGCGCCCGCCGCGGCCGGCGATGCCGCCCTCGGCGGCGTGCTCGGCGAGCGCCTGATCCAGCGCGGCGAGCACGTGGGTCGGCGGCGTGAACCGCCACTGGCCGTTGCGCTCCATGCTCGCCCACTGGTCGTGGAGATCGAGCGAGAGGCTTCGTGCGTTGCCGGCGGCGGCCTCGAGGGCCGGCCTGCGGACCAGCGCGAAGCCGACCCCCGGCACGCCCTCCAGGCACTTGTTGGCCGAGGCGGCGAGCGCGTCGAACGGGACCTCGCGGGCATCGAGCGGCACCGCGCCGAAGGCGCTCATGGCATCGATCAGCAGCGCCCGGCGGTGGCGGCGGCAGACCGTGGCGATCGCCTCGATCGGGTTCAGGATGCCCGAGGTGGTCTCGCAATGCACGGCCGCGACATGGCCGATCGACGGGTCGGCAGCCAGCGCCTGATCGAGCGCCGCCGGGTCGTTCGGCCGGTCCTCGGGCGTCTCCAGAGTGACAACCGCGCGGCCGTGGCGGTCGGCGATCCTGGCCATGCGCCGGCCATAGGCGCCGTTGACCAGGACGAGCAGCTTGCCGCACCTGGGCACGAGCGTGGCCAGCATCGCTTCGACTACGAAGGTGCCGCTGCCCTGAAGCGGCACCGCGACGTGGCTGCCCTCGGCGCCGGCGAGCTCGACCAGCCGCGCCCGGATCCTCGCGTTCAGCGCGATGAAGTCGCGGTCACGCGAGCCCCAGTCGCGCAGCATGGCCTTCTTCACGGTCAAGGACGTGGTCAATGGACCGGGCGTGAGCAGATAGGGCTCGTCAGGCGTGCCGGGCACCTTCGGGAGTCCATCGGATAGGAGGCCGGCATCTTGGCGCGCGCCCCTACTATAAATCAAATGCATAGTCGTGATGATATGATAATGATAAGTTATGATGTTCACGCAGCTCCGCGCCTTCCATGCAGTCGCGAGCGAGGGCAGCTTCACCCGCGGCGCGCTCCGGCTCGGCATCAGCCAGCCGGCGGTGACCGTGCAGGTCAAAGCGCTCGAGCAGCGCTATGGGGTCGAGCTGTTCCATCGCCAGGGCCAGCGGATCGAGCTCACCCCGTCCGGGCGCGAGCTGTGGCAGCGGACCCGACGGGTGTTCGCCGAGCTCGACGATCTGGAGGCGCTGATGACCTCGGCGGGCGAACTGCGGGTCGGCCGGCTCGAGATCGGCGCCGACGGGCCGTTTTCGGTCATGGATCTGGTCGCCGGTTTCATGGCCCGCTACCCCGGCGTGCGGGTCGCGGTCAGGATCGGCAATGCCGCGCGGGTGCTGGCGGATTTGCGCGAGATCCGCACCGACCTCGCGGTCTTGAACCTGATCGGGAGCTCAGGTGAGCTGCACAGCGAGCCGCTCTATCGCGACCGGATCACGGCCTTCGTGCCGGCGACGCACCCCTGGGCGCGACGTCGTGCCGTCATGCTCGAAGAGCTGGCAAAGGAGCCCTTGATCCTGCGCGAACCCGGCTCGGCCACGCGCGCGCTGCTGCTGGAGGCGCTGCAGCGAGCCGGTCTGAGCCCCCGGGTTGCGCTCGAGCTCGGCTCGCGGGAGGCGGTGCGCGAGGCCGTGCTCGCGGGCCTCGGCATCGGCGCGGTGTTCGAACGGGAGCTGGTCCCCGATGTCCGCCTGCGCCAGCTCGCGATCGAGGGCGCCGGTCTTGGCGCGACCGTGTCGCTCGCCTGCCTGCCGGAGCGGCGAGGCCTGCGCGCGGTCCAGGCGTTCTTCGCGCTCGCCGCCCTGCCGGGCCGCGCTCCGCCGTGATCCGCTCGACGCGCGCTCAGGCGGCGGCGCTCTGGGGTGGCATCTCCGCTACGGCGAGCTCGAGCCGGACCGAGAGACCCGGGCGGTTGTCTTCGAGCACCAGCTCCGCCCCGTGCAGCTTGGCGACCGCCGCGACCAGGCTGAGGCCGAGACCATTGCCGGGCGTCGAGCGCGTGGCGTCGAGACGGACGAAGCGCTCGAGCACGCGCTCGCGATCGGCCGGGGGGATGCCCGGACCGCTGTCGGCGACCGTGATCGCGAGCCGGCCGGGGCCGCGCTCGACCGCGAGCCGTACCCGACCGCCCGCGGGCGTGTACTTGATCGCGTTGTCGAGGAGGTTGGCGACCGCCTGAGCGAGCAGGTGGCCGTTGGCCCGGACCCAGGCATCGGCCGGGCAGCTGCGCTCGAAACTCACGCCCTTGTCCTCGGCCAGCGGCTCGTACAGCTCGGCCATGTCCTGGCAGAGCCGAGCGAGGTCGACCGGCTCGAACCCGGTCCGATCGCTGCCGGCCTCGGCGCGCGCGATCTCGAGCAGCGCATTGAAGGTGCCGATCATGGTCTCGGCATCGACCAGGGTCTGCTCGAGCACGGCGCGCGAATCGGCCCGCTCCGGCTCGCTCATCAGCGCGACCTCAATCCGGCTGCGCAGCCGGTTGAGCGGCGTCCGCAGGTCGTGGGCGATGTTGTCGGTGACCTGGCGCATGCCCTGCAGCAGACGCTCGATCTGGTCGAGCATCGCGTTCAGGTTCGCGGCCAGCTGGTCGAACTCGTCGCGCGAGCCGCTGAGCGCGATGCGCTGCCCGAGCTCGCCGGCCATGATCCGGCTGGTCGTGCGATTGATTGCGTCGACCCGGCCGAGCATACCGCGGCTGATCACGAAGCCGCCGAGGAGCCCGAGCAGCAGAGTGAGCGCCAGCCCCCAGCCGATCGCCTGCTTGATCAGCGACTGGATCTGCAGGCGATCCTCGACCTCGCGCCCGACCAGCAGCCGGAACC
>DATAOG010000647.1:0-2407 GCA_036265855.1 Geminicoccaceae bacterium
ACGCCCAGCAGCGGAGCGCGCTGGCCAAGAAGATCGGGCTCGGCACCAAGCCGCGCCCGCGGCAGCGGCGCGGCGCGGCCTGAGCCAGCGGTTCCGGCAACACGATTAGAGCTTCCGTCGCCACGATCTCGATCTGAGAGTGCCTTGGCCGCAGGCCTGGGAGGCTTGCTCCCGATCATCCCGGACCCGGCGAAAGCGCCTGCCTGCGCTTGACGAAGGGCTCCCCGCCACCCATAAAACTGTCATGGGCTGGCGCTAGGGAGATACTTCTGCGAGGCGCGGGAAGAAGCTGTCCAACTTGCTCAAACAAGCTCACTTGAGCTGCGGCGGCCGCTGAGGCGTGGCTAACAAGCTGTTCGTCAAGACCTACGGCTGCCAGATGAATGTTTACGACTCCGGTCGCATGGCAGATGCGCTGGCGCCACACGGCTATCTTCTGACGGACCGGGCCGAAGACGCCGACCTGATCCTCCTCAACACCTGCCACATCCGCGAGAAGGCGGCCGAAAAGGTCTATTCGGAGCTCGGCCGCATTCACCAGCTGCGGCAGCGCCGGCGCGCCGCCGGTCACGATCTGATCATCGGCGTCGCCGGCTGCGTCGCCCAGGCCGAAGGCGAGGCGCTGCTCGAGCGCGCGCCTTACGTCGACCTCGTGGTCGGGCTGCAGAGCTACCACCGTCTGCCCGAGCTCTTGCACCAGCGGGCCCGTGGTCGGGGCGCGGTGCTCGATACCGATTTTCCCGTCGAAAGCAAGTTCGACCGGCTGCCCGAGGAGCGCGCGGCGCCGCCCGGTGTCTCAGCCTTCCTCACGGTACAGGAGGGATGCGACAAGTTCTGCACCTTCTGCGTCGTGCCCTACACCCGCGGCGTCGAGGCCTCGCGCCCGGCCGCGGCGATTCTGGCCGAGGCCCGGCGGCTGGTCGCGGCCGGAGCCCGCGAAATCACGCTGCTCGGCCAGAACGTCAATGCTTACCGCGGCGCAGGGCCGGATGATCAGGTCTTCGACCTCGCCCGCCTGATCCGGGCGCTCGCGGAGCTCGAAGGGCTCGTGCGGATCCGCTACACCACCTCGCACCCCCGCGACCTGAACGCGGCGCTGATCGAGGCGCACCGCGATATCGGAAAGTTGATGCCGTTCGTGCACCTGCCGGTTCAGTCCGGCTCGGACGGTGTGCTGGCGGCAATGAACCGGCGCCACGGCGCCGACGACTACCGGCGGACCGTCGAGCGGTTGCGCCGCGCACGGCCCGATGTCGCGCTGTCCTCCGATTTCATCGTCGGCTTTCCGGGCGAGACCGAGGCCGATTTCCGGGCGACCATCGATCTGGTCGAGGAGATCGGTTTCGCCCAGGCGTTCTCATTCAAGTACAGCCCACGGCCAGGGACCCCGGCCGCGGCCATGCGCGGCCAGATCAAGGACCAGATCAAGACCGAACGCCTCATCGCACTGCAGACGCTGCTCGCAAAGCAGGCTCAGGCGTTCCAGGAGGCGACCGTCGGTCGGGTTCTGCCGGTACTGCTCGAGCGGCCCGGGCGCCATCAGGGCCAGCTGGTCGGCAGGACGCCCTATCTCCAGGCGGTTCACGTGAGCGCCCCGGGTGCCCGCCCGGGCGACCTGATCGACGCCCGGATCACCGCCAGCCACGCCCACAGCCTGGCGGCGGTGTCGTTGCTCCCCGAGGCTGCACGAGGCCACGCCGCATGCGCCTGAAACCGGTCCCCGCATATGCGACCGACATCGACACCCGCACGCTCCGCTTCGATGACAACCGGCTCTGCGCGCTGCTGTTCGGTCAGCACCACGAGCATCTGGCGCTGATCGAGCAGCAGATTCCGGCTAGTCTCGCAACGCGCGGCAATCTGGTCACGGTCACCGGCGAGGCCTGCGCGGTCGAGGCGGCCTGCACCCTGCTGGAGGATCTCTATCGGCGGCTCGAGGGCGGTCTCGAGCTCGATCGCAACGAGGTCGACGCCGCACTGCGGATGATCCTGCGCGGCGCACCCGACGGTCTCGGTTTTCCCGGCGACAACGTCCTGATCCGTACCGACAAGCGGCGGGTCACGCCGCGCTCGCCGACCCAGGCGGCCTTCCTCCGGTCCATGCAGCGCCACGATCTGGTGTTCGGGATCGGCCCGGCGGGCACCGGCAAGACCTACCTCGCAGTCGCGACCGGGCTGTCACTGCTTCGGCAGCGTGTGGTCGAGCGGTTGATCCTGTCGAGGCCGGCAGTCGAGGCCGGCGAGCGCCTGGGGTTTTTGCCCGGCGACATGAAGGACAAGGTCGATCCCTACCTCCGGCCGCTCTATGACGCCTTGCAGGATATGCTCCCAGAGGGCAAATTAGGGGCCAAGCTCGAGAGCGCCCAGATTGAGATTGCACCGCTCGCATTCATGCGGGGGCGCACGT
>DATAOG010000648.1:0-4741 GCA_036265855.1 Geminicoccaceae bacterium
GCGGCGAACGCCTTCTGATGGCAGTGCCCGTGCAGCAGCGCGCGCGACCAGGGCGCCGGGCGCAGCCGGAGCTCGAGCCGGCCGGCAGCCCGCTCCTGCCAGAGGAACTCCTCGAGCAGCAAGGCGCGCCCGGCCAGCGCCGCGGTCGCAGGCCCCGGCAGCAGCGCCTCGTACTCATCGCGCAGCGTCAGCAGGCAGGACGGCTCGAGCCCGATCACCGGCAGGCCGCGCTCGACCAGGGGTGCCAACGCGCCGAGCGTCCGTTTGGCCTCGCGGCGGGCTTCCTCGAGCAGGCCGGTCGCGAGGAAGGTCCGGCCACAGCAGAGCGGGCGGGAGCCGCCCGGGCCGGCGGTCCGGACCCGGTAGCCAGCGGCCGTCAGCACGGCCTCGGCCGCGCGCGCGATCTCGGGCTCGAACCAGGTCGTGAAAGTGTCGGCCAGAAGCACGACCTCGCGGCCGTCGTCGCCGCCACGGCCGAGGTCGGTGCGCGGCCGATACGGCTCGCGGTGCCAGCGCGGCAGCGAACGCCTGGCGCTGAAACCGAGCGCCCGCTCGGACAGCGCCGCCGCGCCCGGGACCCAGTCGCGCAGGTGCAGCAGCCACCGGCCGCGGCTGGCGTAGGGCGCATAGCGGGGCAGATAGGCGATCACCCGGTCCTTGAGATCGAGCGGGTGGTGCTTCCGCCGCTGGTGCAGAACCTCGATCTTCATCCGCGCGAGGTCGACTCCGGTCGGGCATTCCCGCCGGCAGGCCTTGCACGAGACGCAGAGATCGAGGGTCGCCGCCATCTCCTCTGAGCCCAGCGCATCCGGCCCGAGCTGGCCGGACAAGGCCAGGCGCAGGCTGTTGGCGCGGCCGCGCGTGACGTGGGTCTCGTCCCTGGTCACCCGGTAGGAGGGGCACATGACGCCGGGCTCGGCCTTGCGGCAGGCGCCGTTGTTGTTGCACATCTCGGCGGCGCCGAGAAAACCGCCCCAGGCGCCCCAGTCGAGCCCGGTCTCGAGCGCAACCGGCGCATAGCCGGGCGGAAAGCGCAGCAACGCGCGATCGTCCATGCGCGGCGCGTGCACGATCTTGCCGGGATTGAGCACGCCCGAGGGGTCGAACGCGTCCTTGACCGCCTCGAACGCGCGCACGAGGCGCTCGCCGAACATGGCCTCGTGAAACTCCGAGCGGACGAGGCCGTCGCCGTGCTCGCCGGAATGGCTGCCCTTGTAGGCGCGGATCAGCGCCATCGCCTCCTCGGCGATCGCGCGCATCGCGCGCACGTCCTTCTCGAGCTTGAGATTCAGGATCGGGCGGACGTGAAGGCAGCCGACCGACGCGTGGGCGTACCAGGTGCCGCTCGTGCCGTGCCGGGCGAAGATCTCGGTCAGGCGAGCCGTGTAGTCGGCCAGGTGCTCGAGCGGCACGGCGCAGTCCTCGATGAACGAGACCGGCTTGCCGGCGCTCTTCATCGACATGACGATGTTGAGCCCGGCGGTGCGCACCTCCCAGATCCGGGCCTGGGCGGCGGGCTCGAGCGCCTCGACGACGGCGCCGGGCAGACCGATCCCGGCCATCAGCTCCGAGAGCCGGGCGAGCCCATGCGTTTGAGTGGGCAAATCCTCACCGGCGAACTCGACCAGGAGCAGGGCTTCGGGCGTGCCGCGCACGAACCGGTCGATCAGCGGCCGGTAGGCCGGGATCTGCCGGCCGAGCTCGATGATCGTCCGGTCGACCAGCTCGATCGCCGAGGGTCCGAGCCCGACGATCGCACGGGCCGAGGCCATCGCCTGATAGAAGCTCGGAAAATGGCACACCCCCAGGACCCGGTGCGCCGGCAGGCGCTCGAGCTTGAGCTTGAGCCGGCGGAAAAGCGCGAGCGTGCCCTCGGAGCCGGCCAGCAGTGCTGCCATGTTGTGGCCGGCCGGACGGACGGAATCGAGATTGTAGCCGCCGACCCGGCGCTGAACCTTCGGAAAGCCGTCGGCGATCGCGTCCGCCTCGCGCTCGGCGAGCGCCCGCATCTGTTGGATCAGGCCCAGATAGCGCTGGCTGCCGGCCACATGCCCGAGGTTACCCGGGACCTCGGCGAACCGGACCGCCTCGCCGTCGGCCATCAGCGCATCGATCTCGAGCAGGTTGTCGACCATGATGCCGTAGCGCAGCGAGCGTGCGCCGCAGGCGTTGTTCGCGGCCATGCCGCCGAGCGTCGCCCGCGAGCTGGTCGAGATGTCGACCGGGAAGAACAGGCCGTGCGGCCTGAGCAGGCGGTTGAGGCGGTCGAGCACGAGCCCGGGCTCGACCCATACCGTGCGCGCCTCGGGATCGAGCTCGAGCATGCCGTTCAGGTGCTTGGAAAAATCGATCACCAGGCCGGCGCCGACCGTCTGGCCGGCCTGCGACGTGCCGCCGCCGCGCGCGATGACCGGCACGCCCGCCTCGCGCGCGATCCCGAGCGCCGCCTCGAGATCGGCCGGGGTCTTCGGAATCACGACCCCGATCGGCTCGATCTGATAGATCGAGGCATCGGTGCTGTAGCGGCCGCGGTCGAAGGCGCCGAATCGGACCTCGCCCTCGAGCGCGCGGGCGAGCCGCGCGGCCAGCTCCGGCGCGCCGGGGTCGCGCTCGAGATCGGTCCGGCTCAGCGCCGCGACCATCACGCCGCTTCCCGGTCGCGTGCCAAAGGTCTGGAAGTCCGCACGGTTCTCTCGAGCGCCTTGCCTTGTGCCCGAGCGGGCACCATGAATAATGCCTCTGCTCGCGCGGCCGTGCGAGCTCGCAGGGAAGCTCGATGATCAGCCATCGCAGCGGGCGGCATTTCCTTCAGATCCCGGGGCCGACCAATGTCCCCGACCGGATCCTGCGCGCGATCGACCGCCCGACCATCGACCACCGCGGCCCTGATTTCGTCCGGCTCGCGGGTGAGATCCTGGAGGGGATCAGGCCGATCTTCAAGACCGCGGGGCCGGTCGTGATCTATCCGGCCTCGGGCACCGGCGCCTGGGAGGCGGCGCTGGTCAACACGCTCTCGCCTGGCGACCTCGTGCTGATGGCCGAGACCGGGCATTTCGCGAGCCTCTGGTGCGCGATGGCCCGGCGGCTCGGGCTCGAGGTCAAGCTGCTCGCGGGCGACTGGCGGCACGGCGTCGATCCGGAGCGGATCGAGGCGGCGCTCGCGGAGGATAGGGAGCACCGGATCAGAGCCGTCTGCATCGTCCACAACGAGACCTCGACCGGCGTGACCTCGCGGGTCGCCGAGGCCCGCCGCGCGATCGACCGCGCCGGCCACCCGGCCCTGTTCATGGTCGACACGATCTCCTCGCTCGCCTCGATCGACTACCGGCACGACGAGTGGGCGGTCGACGTCACGGTCGCGGGCTCGCAGAAGGGGCTGATGCTGCCGCCCGGGCTCAGCTTCAATGCGCTGAGCGACAAGGCTCTGGCCGCGGCGAAGTCGGCCCGGCTGCCGCGGTCCTATTGGGACTGGGCGCCGATGCTGGACGCCAACGCCAAGGGCTTTTTCCCGTACACGCCGGCGACCAATCTGCTCTACGGCCTGCGCGAGGCGATCGCGATGCTGCACGAGGAGGGGCTGGAGCAGGTGTTCGCGCGCCACGACCGGCACGCCGAGGCGACCCGGCGCGCGGTCCGCGCCTGGGGCCTCGAGGTGCTCTGCCAGGAGCCGCACGAGTACTCGAGCTCGCTGACCGCGGTCAGGCTGCCGGAGGGGCAGGACGCCGATGCGCTCCGGCGTCTCATTCTCGAGCGCTTCGATCTCTCGCTCGGCAACGGCCTAGGCAGGCTCGCCGGCCGGGTGTTCCGGATCGGCCATCTCGGCGCGTTCAACGACCTGATGCTGGCGGGCACGCTGTCGGGCATCGAGATGGGCCTGCGGCTGTTCGGCTGGCCGCTCGCCGGCAGCGGCGTGGTCGAGGCGCTCGCCTTGCTGGCGGATGGCGCGCGCCAGCCGGCGCGCCCGGCGAGCGCCGCCTGAGAGCGTTCCGCAACCCCGCCGCCGGGATGACGCCGCAGAGCGCGCTCCGGCTGCTCGACCTGCTGGCGGCGCGCAGCGGGCTCGTCTGCGCGGTCGGCGCCGGCGGCAAGAAATCGACCCTCTACCGGCTGGCAGAAGCGCATCGGCTCGCGGGCACGACGCGTGTCGGCCTGACCTGCACGGTGACCATGGGTCCCCCGCCCCGGCGGCTGCCGGATCACGAGCTGATCGCCGAGCCGCAGAGCCTTGCGGCCGCGGTGCCGGCGCTCGCAGCGCGCCACCAGCTGCTCGCCTACGCGCAGCCCTCGCCCAAGCCCGGGCGCCTCGGCGGCCTGCCGGGCGAGCTGATCGAGCAGCTGCATGCCGCGGGCGGGTTCGCGGTCACGCTGATCAAGGCGGACGGCGCGCGCATGCGCTGGATCAAGGCGCCTCGCGAGGACGAGCCGGTGCTCCCCGAGCGCATGGCCACGCTGTTGCCGGTGATCTCGGCGAGGGCGCTCGGCCGGCCGCTGGATGCTGCGATCGGCCACCGGATCGAGCGGCTTGCGGCGGTCGTCGGCGCCGCGCTCGGCGAGCGTCTGAGCCCGATTCACCTGGCGCGTCTGCTCACGAGCGAGCGCGGCGCGCTGCAGCGGGCCGGCGCCGCCACGGTGGTGCCGGTGATCAACATGGTCGACGACGAGGCCGCGAGGTCCGGCGCGCGCGCGGTCGCCGAGCGCGCGCTCGCCGCCACCGACCGTTTCGACCGGGTCGTGCTGGCCT
>DATAOG010000649.1:0-9439 GCA_036265855.1 Geminicoccaceae bacterium
GTCCGCCTGATCGTCGGCCTGTGGCGGCCGACCGCCGGCGACATCCTGCTCGACGGGCACAACACCTTCACCTGGGAGCGCACGAGCTTCGGCCGCGAGGTCGGCTACCTGCCGCAGAATGCGGCGCTGCTCGACGGCACCGTGCGCGACAACATCGCGCGCTTTCAGGAGGCCGATCCGGCGGAGGTGATCCGCGCGGCCAAGGCGGCCGGCGTGCACGAGCTGATCGGACGCCTGCCGCTCGGCTACGAGACCCGGATCGGCGAGGGCGGCAGCGTGCTCAGCGGCGGGCAGCGCCAGCGCCTGGCGCTCGCCCGCGCCCTGTTCGGCCAGCCCCGGCTGCTCGTGCTGGACGAGCCCAACTCCAGCCTGGACGCGGAGGGTGAGCAGGCGTTCATGGACGCGATCGCCGAGGCCAAAGCGGCCGGTACGACGATCATCATGGTCGCACAACGCATGTCGATCCTCGGCTCGACCGACTACCTGCTCGTGCTGCGCGATGGCGTGATCGCCCAGTTCGGCCCGCGGCTCGAGGTGCTGAGGGCATTCGCGATGCCGGCGCGCGGCGGCCACGCCGTCGAGCCGAAGGTCGCGCAGCTGCCGGTCGAGCGGCTGCGGCGATCATGATCCGCTCGCTGCCTGCGCCGCCAGCTCCGCCGGCGCTTCGGGACCAGGAAATCGAGAGCCTCCCGAGCCTGCGCAATACCTACCTGCTCGCCGCGGGGACCATCCTCGCGCTGCTCGGCGGCCTGTTCGGCTGGTCCCTGTTCGCCCATCTCGACAGCGCCGTGGTCGCGCACGGCACGATCATCTCCGACAGCCAGCGCAAGACCGTCCAGCACCTCGAGGGCGGCATCCTGAAGGAGCTGCTCGTTCACGAGGGTCAGTCCGTGCGCGCGGGCGAGGCCGTGGCCCTGCTCGACACCACGCAGGCGGAATCCAAGGCGGCCCAGATCGAGGACCAGCTGGCCGCCACCCAGGCGCGGATCACGCGGCTCGAGGCGGAGCAGCGGGGCGAACGCGAGCTGGTGTTCGACAGCGGCGCCGCGGTCGCCGCTCGAGCCGCTCCGGCCGAGGCCGAGACCAATCTGTTCCGCGCGCGCTGGGCCGCCCACGACAGCGCGATCGCGGTGCTCGAAAAGCGCATGGCGCAGTCCGAGAGCGAGATCAAGGCCGCGCAGGCGCAGCAGAAGTCGGACGCGCGCCAGCTCGAGCTGTTCCGGGAGGAGTTCCGCAATACCGACTACCTTCTGAAGCAGGGCATGGAGCGCCGGCCGCACTGGCTCGAGCTGCAGCGCCAGATCGCGGCGCTCGAAGGCGAGCAGCACGAGCGGGAGCATACGATCCAGCGCCTTGAGGACACGATCGGCGAGGTCCGGCTGCAGATCGACAACACGCGGGAGGAGCGGCTCGCCTCGGTCGCGCAGGACCTGGCGCAGGCCAAGGAGCAGGAGGCCGATCTCGCCAGCCAGCTCCGCGCGGCGCGCAACATCCTCAATCGGCGCGAGATCCGGGCGCCCCAGGACGGCACCGTGGTCGAGCTGCGCCTCGTCACCCCGGGTGGCGTGATCGGCCCGGGCCAGGCGCTGATGGACATCGTGCCCGCCGACGATGAGCTGATCGTCGAGACCCGGCTGCCGCCGAAGGACATCGACAACGTCCATGTCGGGCTGCCGGCTCAGGTGCGACTTCTGGCCTATCAGCGGGGTCTCGCGCCGCTGCTCGAAGGCTCGGTGAGCTACCTGTCCGCCGACAGTCTTGAGGACCAGCGCACCGGCGAGAGCTATTTCCTCGCCCGCGTGCAGCTCGCGGCCGGGGCTCTGGCCGCCTTGAAGGCGGTCCGGCTGGTGCCCGGCATGCCGGTCGACGTGATGATCGTCACGGGCTCGCGGCGCGCGATCGACTATTTTCTCGAGCCGATGCTGCGCCACCTGCGGCGCGCCTTCCGGGAGGAGTGAGCGCGCTCTGGTCGGCGCGGCGGCCGGCCGCGCTCGAGGTCGCGCTGCGCATCCGCCCGCACGAATCTGAAGACGTCAGCTCAGCAGCGAGCGCAGGCCGAGGAGCAGAGAGGCGAGCGACAGAACCCCGAGCAGGCCGACGACGATCCGCAGCCCCCGCTCGGGACGCAGGCCGCGCGATTCGGCTGCCATCCGGTCCTCGAGCCGGGTGATCGCGGCCTCGAGCCGTGCCTGGACGACGTCGAACGCGTCCAGCCGTTCGCCCACGCTCGGCAGCAAGGTTTCGAGCTCGGCGAAGGTGCCCTGCGCGTCTGCGATGCCGCCGGTTGCGGAGGGCGATCCGTCCGCGCTGGCCGCCGCGAGCACCTCGATGCGCTCGCGCATCGCGCGGATCTCGAGCAGGACCGGATCGGCTTCCGGCGCAAGCCGCGGCCCGGCCAGGGTTGCGCGTGACGGCCTGGCGGGGCGGTTCACGAGCGGAATCTCCGCGCCATCGGCCGACCGCGCGAACGCTTCGACCCGATGCGCCTCGCCGTCGCCGACCGCGATCGGGAGCGTCGCCTCGAAGGCGTGATGCCCGCTGCCGAAGCCCCCGCGCTCGAGGTCGCGCCGGAACCGATCCGCGTGCACGCGGGCGGCCTCCCGGCCGTCGACCGAGATGCGGACTTCGACCGGCAGCTCGGGATGGGCCCGGTCGAGCGCCCAGCCGGAGACGCGATGGCCCTGAATGAGATCGATGAAGCCGATCATCGCCGGGTCCGGACCGGTCGGGCGGGCGAGCGATCGGCGCGCGTCCCGCAGCGGCGCCTGCTCGCCTGGATCTCAGGCGACATGCTGGAGCCGCTGCCCGGTGCTCTGGGGCGGCAGGCGGTGCGCGAGGCCGTTCTCCTCGAGGAAGCTGCGCATCTCGCGATAGCCGCGGCAATAGGCTTGGTTGAAGCGCTCGAACAGGCTCTGGTCCCAGTACGCCTCCAGCTCGAACGGCCGGCCCGCGAACACGTCGAACGCCGGAATCCGCAGCGTCTCGACGAACTCGGCCGTGCGACTGTCGTAGGTGAAATAGATCGAGGGAATCCCGGACGCGAGCGCGATCAGATTGCCGTGCAGCCGGTAGCCCAGGACCAGGTCCTGCCGGCGCGCGTAGTGGTCGTAGTCGGTGACCACGTCCGAATAGAACAGCGCTCTCCGGTACAGCGCGGTCAGCGGATCGCCCTCTCCCCGGAGCCAGCCGGCGGCGCTGAGCGCGCCGATCGCCTCCTCGCGCTGCTCGGGCGTGCCGAGCACGATCTTCTTCTCCTCGATCTCGCCTTGAGCGCTGACCGAGAGCTCGAACCGCCGGGCGAGCGAGAGGATCGCCTCGCGCTGGACCGAGAGATAGTGCGGAATGTCCTGGGCGTAGGTCGCCGAGACTTCGCGCCGGAGCGTGAACGCCACCTTGCGCACGCTGTCGAGCGACGGCAAGTCGATCCGCAATTCCGGGTCGCGATGGCGGAACAGCGTCGGGCAGCCGATGATGCGGACGTTCTTGATCCCGATGCCCCAGAGCACGTCGGCGGTGTAGGTGCCGCGCACGCCGACGGTCTCGCACCGGTCCGCAATCGCCCGCAGCACCCGTTGGCTCTCGTCCGAGAGCTCGAGCGCGCCGTGGGCGGGCGCCTGGGCGCCGATGCCGAACGCGATCACCGGGATTTTGAGCTTGCCGATGATCTGCCCGGCCTGCTGCCACTTCATTGACGAATTGATGTAATTCGAGCCGCGCAGGAACACATAATCGTATTCGGAATTGTACCGGTCGATCGCCTTCTGGTCGAAGGTCATGATCTCAAGCACCGAGATTTCATCATAGTCCAGAAGCTTCAGCGACGAATCGTGGACAAAGGCGTCACCAATGTTGTGATAGCTGTTAATCGAACGCTGGATGTCGTGTGCCCGGTACCAGCGCACGCAGTCATGGTCGTACATCTCGCCGGCGGGGATCATCACCAGGATCTTGCGCATCAACCCTCTCGCTCGCTGCCGCGCAGCACGCCGCTGACGGTTGGCAGGCACGCCTCCCTGCGAGAATTTCAAGCGGGCGTAAAGATATCGTTAGCCTTGCGGGCGTGGATTACCCGGGATGTGGCGGATCCTAGTTCTCGCGGCCTCCCTGCTCGCCTGCGGCGGCGCGGGCGCGCACGAGCCCGTGCTGAGCCTCCGCGTCGCCGGGGAGGTCGAGACCGTCTTCTCCTGGACGCGCGACCGCTGCGCCGACGACGACATCCCGGACGCGCCGGCCCGGGCGTTCCGGGACGGCGCGGGCAGCGTGCACCTGATCGCCGCTCATTGGCGCAATCGGGCGCTCACAGGACCCGGGCTCGACGCCGTCCGCCCCGACTGCCGGATCCTGTTCGAGGCCGGGGGCGACGCCGATCCGGCCGCCTTCGACGATCGGGTCTGGCTGGCCGCGTTCTACCCCGTCGACCGCCAGACGATCGTGGCGCTCGGCCACATGGAATATCAGGGCCATCGCCACGCCGGGCGGTGCTCCGCAGCCAGCTATCGCGCATGCTGGCGCAACTCGGTGATCCAGCTGCTCTCGACCGATGGCGGGCGCAGCTTTGGCCCGCCTGGCACCGACCGCCGTGCCGCGGTGGTCGCGACCCTGCCGGATCCCGATGATGGCGGCGCGGGGCGGCCGATCGGCTATTTTTCGCCGAGCAACATCGTCCGGCTGGGCGACCATCTCTATGCCTTCCTGTTCGCCGAGGGCTATGGCCCGCAGGTGCGCGGCCCGTGTCTGCTGCGGACCGATCGGATCATCGATCCGGCGGCCTGGCGGGCATTCGATGGCCAGGGCTTCACGATCCCGCTGGACCAGAGACGGCCTGCACCCGTCTGGCGGGGATGCGCGCCGGTTCGGGCAGCCGGCGCCACGATCACGACCGTCGCCCGGGTGCGCGGGACCGACCGGTTCATCGCGCTGATCGCGGCCGTCCGCTCGCCCGGGGAGGGTCAGCCGGCTCGCCCCGGGATCTGGTACCTGGTCTCGGACGACCTTCTGACCTGGTCGGAGCCGCACCTGCTGCTCGAAGCACCGCTGATGTTCGCCCGCCGATGCGGCGATCCCGAAGCGTTCGCCTATCCGTCGCTCCTCGACCCGGACAGCCCCTCGCCGACGTTCGAGAGCGTCGGCGATCGCGCCTGGCTCTACCTCACGCGCTTCAACATGCGGACCTGCGAGCTCTCGCAAGACCGCGACCTCGTGCGGATTCCGGTCGCGATCAGGTCCCGATGACGGTCGGGCCGCGCCCGGCGACCGCCCGCAGCAGCGCCAGATGCTGCGGGATCACGACATCCAGCCCGTAGGTCCCGCGGACCCGTCGCGCCGCCGCTTCGCCCAGTCGGGCCGCCCGCGGCCGATCGTCGAGCAGGGCCGCGATCTGGCTCGCGATCGCGCCCGGATCGCGAAGGTCGGCGAGCAGCCCCTCGTTCCCGTGCTCCACGACCTCGCGCACCGGGCCGGTATCGGAGGCGACCAGCGGGCAGGCGGTCGCCATCGCTTCCAGCAGCGACCAGGACAGCACGAACGGCACTGTCAGGTAGACGTGGACCTCGCTCGTCCGCAGGAGCGCGCGATAGTCTTCAGCGGGCAGCATGCCGAGAAAATGGACGCGCCCAAGGTCCAGCTCCGGTAGACCGGCGAGCACCGCCTGCTTCCACGAGTCGTGGCCGGCGGGCACTGGCCCGCCGTAGAAGTGCTTGGGCGAGCCGGCAATCGCCGCGTGCAGCCCCGGGCGCCCGCGCTGGAGGCGCGCGAGCGCCTGCATGAACTGCGGAAACCCTCGGTAAGGCTCGAGTCCGCGGGTCGCGTAGGTGACCAGTTCCGCCCCGCTCGGGACCCGCGCGAGCATGGCCGGCCGGGGCTCGGGGCCCAGACGTGGCGTCAGGAGCTCGGTATCGATGCCGTCGTGCAGCGCCTCGAGCTTCGGCTGATGGGTTTCGGGAAACTGCGCTCTCTGAAACCGGGTCGGGCAGACCCCGCGCTCGCATGCGTCGAGCTCGAGCAGCAGCCCGGCATTCAGCGTGCGGATGCGCAACCGGTCGTCCGTGCTGAGCGGCCCGAGATAGTCGGCGTCGCTGCCGTAGGCTCGGTAATACCATTCGAACAGGCCAAGCGAGGGCGCCGTCGGAAAAGCATCCTTCAGATAGAGGCCCATCCCGAAGCCGGCATGGAAGTAGACCAGATCCGGCTCGAAGCCGTCTTCGGACAGGCATGCGGCCGCGCGATAGGCCGCCTGACCCATCAGCACCGACCGTTCGAGCGGTTGCAGGTAATGGTGAGTTGCAGACGAAGGTTGCCGGGCCGGGCGCACCCGCAGCCGGCGTACGCCGGCGATCTCGCCCTGGCCCGCGGCGTGGACGAAGACGACCTGGTTGCCCGGATCGGCCGCAAGCGCGCGCGCCAAGTGGGCGAAATGCCCTGGAAAGTAGCGGTGCGCGAAAAGAATCCGCATGGCTCGGGCTGCTCGGGTTCGCAATCCGGAGGTCACCGGCGCTTGCGTGGTGCCTGATCTGTAAGACGCGTGCCGTGAACCGCTCGCTAACTCGTCGGGCCGGATCGGCAGGCAAGCCTCAAGGGGGGCGGCCTTGGTATTCGTCCCCGTCCGGCCACTCTGTGCCGGTTGCAACATTGGCGCACGAAACGACGACCTCACCTATTCGGGATCGGATGCCGGCTGGCCAACGTCGATCTGTGGTGGTAAGCATCACGCAGGGGACTAGCCGCATGCACGTGGACCCGAAACGGGGGGCGTCGATCTCGACTGCCGGGTCCGCGGGATCGGCAATCTCTGCGTCGCAGGCAGCTCCGTGCTCCCGACTTCGGGCCAGGCCGGCCTTGGCCTTCTGCGCTAATTCGAACGTCGATTGGGCACCGCACGGTGAAGACTTTCGGAGGCACGGATGGCCCGTCTGGGCACAGTCGTCGACGACGATCCGGGTGAGCAGCTAATGGCTTGCCTGTGGCTTCGTCAGGTGCGACCCGCGCCGCTCGAGGCGAGCGTCGGCGGTTTCGCCGAGGGTAGCGGCGACACGGTTCCCCAGCGGTGCTCGGTGACGGGCGCGATCGAGCCCGGCGGCAGGTTCGGCGGCCCGGTGCGCAAGCAAGGTCGCTCCGTCGGGGACCGATTTCGCCTGCGTCGTTCCCGGCATCGGAGTTCCCGATCCCGAAACGATCATGGTAACGATCTCAGGCCCGACATATACTGGCATCGATGGGGGTTTCTGGTTCTGTCTTCGAACGCTCCGGCGGTCTTCGTTGATCGGCTCGGAGTGAGGGTGGCAACGGCTTTGAGCGGGAGCGCCAGCTGATGCGATCGACGGCATCGGCCATGCCCTTCAGCGTCGCGAGGATCTCCGCCGCGGTTCTCGGGTCGGGGCTGGTAGGTGTCGGCTTAACCGCTTCTTGCGACGGAGGTGCTGATCGGGAGCTCCCTGGCCGTGACCATGCGGAGGACCGCCCGCCGGCCCGTCCGGCCATCAGCCGCCGCCGGGCGGGTCGATCCGCTCTGATCGTCGCTCCCGTTGTCGTCGCAGACCTGCGCCCCGGATGAGCAGATGTCGACGAAGCTACGCATAGCCGTGGTGGCCGCCTGCCCGTTTCCCTGCGGGCGGGGCACGCCGATCCGCATCCGCCGGCTTGCCGAGGGACTGGCCGCACGCGGGCATGAGGTTGACGTCGCGACCTATCACCTCGGCGACCCCGAGGAGGTTGCAGGCGTTCGGATCCACCGGATTGCTCCGGTCCATGGCTATACCCGGTCGGATCCGGGGCCGAGCGTGCGCAAGCTGCTCGTCGTCGACACTCTGCTGGCGGCAAGATTCAGGCGGCTGCTCTCGGAGCGGGCCTTCGACGTCATCCATGCCCATCATGCCGAAGGGCTCCTGGTCGCCTTGCTCGCGCGCCCGGGCCATCGCCTGCCGATCATCTTCGACGCGCACACCACGCTGGAATCCGAGCTCCCGTATTACTACGGCCCTGCGATCCTCCGTCGTCTGACGCGCCAGGTCGGCCGGATGTTCGATCGTTTCCTGCCGGCCCGTGCCGATCACACGATCGCGGTCACGCCCGAGCTTCGTGCTCGGCTGCTGGCGGGTCGTTCGATCGATCCCGGGCGCATCAGCGTGGTCAGCAACGGCCTCGAATTCGAAGTGTTCGAGCAGGCCCGCCGCCGCGCCGGCTCGACGCGTCGCGGCGAAACCCTGGTCTTCACCGGCAATCTCGCGCTCTATCAGGGAGTCGACCTGATGTTGGCGGCCTTCGCGCGGGTACGGCAGCGGCACCCGAGCGTCCGTCTCAGCATCGTCTCGCAGTCGGCGTTCGCGCCGTTCGAGGCGCTGGCCTGCGATCTCGGGATCCGGGACGCGCTCGATGTCGTCGAGACCGGCTTCGAGCGGGTGCCCGAACTCCTCGCCCACGCCGACGTGGCGCTCAATCCGCGCTTGGATTCGCCAGGCATCGCCCAGAAGACTCTGAACTACATGGCGATGGGACTGCCCATCGTGTCCTTTCTCGGCTCGGGCCGGCATCTGATCAACGGCGATACCGGGCTTCTGGTTGAGAATGGCAATATCGAAGGCTTCGCCGACGCGATCCTCCGGCTCCTCGAAGATCCCGAGCTCGCGCGCCGGCTCGGCGAACACGGCAAGCGGACGGTACGGAAGAAGAACGACTGGGCTCAGAGCAGCGCGTTGCTGGAGCGCGTGATCGAGCAGGTCGTGGCGGGGCGCGCCGGCAAGCAGATGCCGTCGAGCCAGGACGTGCCGGCGATCTGAGCCGACAACGCCGCTCAGCCCTCGCAAAATCGCGATCAGGACGGCCTGCGGTTCGAAGCTCATCCTCCGAGAGCTCGATCCGGGCCCGATTCTTCAACTTCGCTTACTGGTCGTCCTCCGATCCTGACCGCTTCTATCCCGAATCGAGCCTGCGAGCGGCGCTGGCAAGCGCCTTCGCGGGAAGGGCATTGGGATGTCAAAGCGGCTCGTGGTCTGCCTGGACGGCACCTGGAACAGCCCGGACAACGGCTATCCGACCAACGTCGCGAAGATCATGCTAGCGATTGCGCCGGTCGATGAGCAGGGCACGCCTCAGATAACCTTCTACGACGCCGGTGTCGGCGCCGATGGCGGCAGGATCGATCGCCTGGTCGACGGCGTGAGCGGACGCGGCCTCGAGCAGAACGTGCGCGACGGCTATCGCTTTCTCGCGCACAACTGGCTGCCCGGCGACGAGATCTACCTGTTCGGGTTCTCGCGCGGCGCCTTCACGGCGCGCAGTCTATGCGGCTTCCTCGACCTGATCGGACTGCTGCCCAAGCGCGAGCTGGACCGTCTGGAGGAGGCCTGGGCGCTCTATCGTCAGCCCAAGGCCCTGCGCGACGATGCCAAACGGCGCGAGCTGCGCGCTCTTTCTAGGCCGGTGCGGGTCAGGTGCCTCGCTGTCT
>DATAOG010000650.1:0-4910 GCA_036265855.1 Geminicoccaceae bacterium
TGTTAGATTTACTTGCCGATGCAGAATTCTGCAAAGATCAGATCGAGAATGTCGTCGACACCAACCCGGCCGGTAAGCCGCCCGAGGGCGCGCGCCGCCAGCCGCAGATCCTCCGCGAGCAGTGCCAGCTCAGCGCCCGCCGGCACCTGCCGGAACCGCTCCAATGCCTCGAGCGCCGCCCGCAGTGCCGCTCGATGCCGACTGCGGGTCGGCGCCGGCCCGCCCTCGGGCGACAGACGCTCGGCCGCGGCCGCGCCAAGGGCCTCGAGCAGGTGGTCGAAGCCCTCGCCCGCCAGACACGAGAGCGACAGCGCCGGATGTTCGCCGATCCTGAGCATTGCCGGCAGGGATGCGAGATCGGCCTTGTTGACGACACACAGAGCCTCATCGCCCGCCAGAGTCAGAGTGGCGAGGTCGAAATCTGGCCACAGCGCGCCGTCGAACAGCAGCAGGCGAAGGTCGGCGTTGGCGGCACGCTCTTGCGCCCGGCGCACCCCTTCGGCCTCGATGGCATCGACCGGCTGCCGCAGTCCCGCGGTGTCGAGCACCGTCACCGGATAGCCGCCGAGGTCGAGGTGCACCTCGAGCACGTCGCGGGTGGTGCCGGGCTCGGGCGTCACGATCGCGACGTCACGCTGCGCCAGCCGGTTGACCAACGTCGACTTGCCGGCGTTCGGCGGCCCGAGCACCGCGATCGTCAGGCCATCGCGCAGGCGCTCGCCGCGCCGCCGGTCGGCGAGATGCGCCGCGATCTCGGCCGCAAGGCGCTCGATGCCCGGGCGGACCACGGCCAGCAGGTCCGGCGGCACGTCCGCTTCCTCGGGCGAGAAATCGATCGCCGCTTCCAATCGGGCCAGCGCCTCAAGCAGGCGCTGCCGCCAGTCGTCGTATAGCCGCCCGAGCGCACCGTCGAGCTGACGCAGGGCCTGCCGCGCCTGGGCGCGCGTCTCGGCGGCGATCAGATCGGCCAGACCCTCGGCCGCGGTCAGATCGAGCCGGCCGTTCAGGAACGCCCGCTTGCTGAACTCGCCGGGCTCCGCCGGACGCAGCCCAGGCAGGCTCGCGAGCCCGTCCAGCAGGCCGGCGAGCACGGCACGGCTGCCGTGCACCTGCAGCTCCAGCACGTCCTCGCCGGTGAAGCTCGCGGGACCGGGAAACCACAGAACGAGGCCATGGTCGAAAATTTCGAGATTTTCGGGGTCGCGCAGCCGGCGGAGCGCGGCCCGGCGCGCGGGCGGCGGCGGCCGGCCGGTCAGACGCTGACAGACCGACGCGCAGGCCGGACCGGAGAGGCGGATCACCGCGACCGCCGCACGTCCCGCCGCGCTGGAGGGCGCGAAGATCGTCTCCAGGCTCGACGTGATGGCGCTCCCGAGCTTTGCCGATCCGCGGTCCGCTTTATATATCGGGAGGACGAGGCCACCAACCGGCCGCAGGTCATGCCGGATATTTTCGCGCACCGCTGGTCAGCAAAGGAATCTGCGAATGTCGGCCCTGCGGAACCGCCTCGGCGAGGCGACCAGCCCCTATCTGCTCCAACACCAGGGCAATCCGGTCCACTGGCAGCCCTGGGACGAGGCGGCGCTCGCCGCGGCTCGCGCGCAGGACAAGCCGATCCTGCTCTCGATCGGCTACGCCGCCTGCCATTGGTGCCACGTCATGGCGCATGAGAGCTTCGAGAACCCGGCGATCGCGGCGCAGATGAACGAGCAGTTCGTCAACATCAAGGTCGACCGCGAGGAGCGGCCGGATCTCGACCAGATCTATCAGCATGCGCTGGCACTGCTCGGTCAGCACGGCGGCTGGCCGCTGACGATGTTCCTGACCCCGGCCGGCGAGCCGTTCTGGGGCGGCACCTATTTCCCGCCGGAATCCCGCTATGGCCGGCCCGGCCTGCCTGAGGTGCTCGATAGCGTCAGCCGGATCTGGAGCAGCGACCGCGACAAGGTCACGAGCAACACCACGGCGCTGAAAGAGGCGCTCGCGAGCCTCGCGCGGCCCGCCGCAGGTCCCGCGCTGGCGCCGGCCCTGCGCGAGCAGACCGCGAGGCGGCTGGTGCAGGCGTTCGACACGATCCACGGCGGCCTTGGCGGCGCGCCAAAGTTCCCCCAGGCGCCGGTCCTGGATTTGGTCTGGCGGCATGCGCTCGCGACCGGCGACGCCGCGGCCCGCCACGCGGTCGTGCACACGCTTACCAACATCTGCCAGGGCGGCATCTACGACCATCTCGGCGGCGGGTTCGCCCGGTACGCGGTCGATGCGCTTTGGCTGGTGCCGCATTTCGAGAAGATGCTCTACGACAACGCCCAGCTGCTGGCGCTCCTGGCCGACGTCTACGCCGAGACCCGAAACCCGCTGTTCCGGGCGCGGGCCGAGGAGACGGTCGGCTGGCTCGAGCGCGAGATGCTGGTCGGCGACGCCTTTGCGTCCAGCCTCGATGCCGACAGCGAGGGTGAGGAGGGCAAATACTACGTCTGGGAGGCAGCTGAGATCGACCGGCTGCTGGGCGCCGACGCGGCCGCGTTCCGGCTCGCGTACGGGGTCACCGACGGCGGCAATTGGGAAGGCAGGACCGTGCTCAACCGTCTGCACCAGCCGGGGCTGCTGTCCGCAGACGAGGAAGCGGGGCTGCGGAGGAGCGCGGATCGGCTGCTCGAGGCCCGCAACCGACGCGTGCCGCCCGGCCGCGACGACAAGGTCCTGGCCGACTGGAACGGCCTGATGATCACAGCGCTCGCCCGCGCCGCCGCCGTGTTCGACCGGCCGGACTGGCTTGCGCGGGCGGAGCGCGCCTTCGCCTTCATCACCGAGACCATGACGATCGGCGACCGGCTGGTCCACAGCTGGCGGGCGGGCCGGCGGCTGGAGCTCGCATTCCTCGAGGATTATGCCGATCTGGCGGCGGCGGCGCTGGCTCTGTTCGAGCACACGGCAGCCGCTCGCTATTTGCGACAGGCCGAACGTTGGATCGAGCGTCTCGATGGCGACTATCTGGACCTCGAGACGGGCGGCTATTTCCAGGTGCCGAGCTCAGCGAGCGATGTCCTGGTGCGGGCCAGGAACGCGCAGGACGGCCCGACCCCGGCCGGGAACGGCGTTCTGCTGGGGGTGCTCGCGAGGCTGTATCTGTTGACCGGCGAGCGCCGCCATCTCGAGCGCGCAGAGCGGCTGCGGGCTGCCTTCGCCGGCGAGGCGACACGCAATCCGGCCGCTCACACGGCGCTGCTGGCTGCCACGCTCTGGCTGGACGAGCCGGTGCAGATCGTGCTCATCGGCAGGCAGGAGGAACCCGCCTGCCGGGCGCTTCGCCGGGTCGCTCTGGCGGCAGGGCTGCCGGCTGCGACCCACTTGACCCTCCCGCCCGGCGGGAGCCTGCCCGACGGGCACCCGGCGTTCGGCAAGGCCGGGATCGAGGGACGGCCGACCGCCTATGTCTGCCCGGGTCAGACCTGCCGGCTGCCGATCACCGATCCGGTTGAGCTGGCGGCCGCGCTCACGCCTGAGAGCGTCCGCCAGAGCGTCTGACCGGCCCGACATTGCCGCGGACGGTGTGACCTCGCGCTTGGCGCCTGGCGTTCGCCGCGTTATGTTGCGCCCGGAACCAATGTCCTCAGCGACGGGAGACGATCATGACCGGCGTCGTGCGGGTACATGAGACAGGCGGACCGGAGGTTCTGCGCTACGAACAGGTCGAGGTCGGTCGCCCCGGGTCGGGTCAGGCCCTGATCCGGCAGACGGCCGTCGGACTCAACTACATCGACGTGTACTTCCGCTCCGGCCTTTACCCTCCTCCAAGTCTGCCATTCGTGGCCGGGCAGGAAGGCGCCGGGGCCGTCGAGGCGGTCGGCGAGGGCGTGACCGAGGTCCGGGTCGGCCAGCGGGTCGCCTATGCCGGACCGCTCGGCGCCTACGGCGAACGCCGCCTGATCCCGGCCGACCGGTTGGTCGCGGTGCCCGACGGCATCACCGACGAGCAGGCCGCGGCGATGATGCTCAAGGGCATGACGGCTCACTATCTGCTCCGCCGCACGTTCCGGGTCGAGCCCGGCCAGACGATCCTGTTTCATGCCGCGGCCGGCGGCGTCGGCCTGATCGCCTGCCAGTGGGCCAAGCACCTCGGTGCGACCGTGATCGGCACGGTCGGCAGCGCGGAAAAGGCCGAGCTCGCGAAGGCCCATGGCTGCGATCACCCGATCCGCTACGATCGGGAAGACGTGGTCGCCCGGGTCCGCGAGCTGACCGGCGGCAAGGGCGTGCCGGTGGTCTACGACTCGGTCGGGCAGGCGACCTTCGCGCGCTCGCTCGACTGCCTGGCCCCGCTCGGCATGATGGTCTGCTTCGGCCAGTCGTCCGGCAAGATCCCGCCGTTTGACACCGCGATTCTGGGCCAGAAGGGGTCTCTGTTCCTGACCCGGCCGAGCCTGATGAACTACACGGCGGCCCGCGCCGATCTGCTTCGCGCGGCGAACGAGCTGTTCGATGTGGTCCAGCGCGGCGCGGTCAAGATCGAGATCAACCAACGCTATCCGCTGCGCGACGCCGCCGAGGCCCATCGCGCGCTCGAGGGCCGCAAGACCACGGGCTCGAGCGTGCTCTTGCCCTAGCGGCAAAGCCGCTGATCCGATGGCAGATGCTCTCGCCGGCGCAAGCCCGCCGGTAGAAGCCGAGCCCGCAACAAACCGGCGTTCCGGCAGACGCCGGGGCCGCCCGTCCCGCGCTCGGGGCCAGCCCAATTCCTCGGACGAAGCGGTCGCGCGCTGGACCGTCCGCGGTGTGCCGCCGCCCGTGCGCGACATGGCGGTCAGAGCCGCGGCGGCGCGCGGGATGACGGTCGGCGACTGGTTGGCCGAGGCCGTCGTCGCGCTCGCTCGCGACAAGCGCGCGGCCGCGGGCCCGAACCTGCCGACCGT
>DATAOG010000651.1:0-1873 GCA_036265855.1 Geminicoccaceae bacterium
GTGCAGCCGGCAAGCGTCCAGGCGTCGGGCAGGTCGCCGAAGACGAGATAGCCCAGGATCAAGGCCCAGATGATCTGGCTGTAGGTGAAGGGCGCGATCAGCGAGACCGGCGCCACCCGCAGCGCCTGGATCAGGATCAGATGGCCGGCCGCGCCGAGCGCGCCGATCGCTGCCATCCAGAGCCACTCGACCGGCGTCACCGGCCGCCAATAGAACGGCACGATCAGCGTCATCGCGAGCGCTCCGACCCAGGCGAGGTAGAACAGCATGACGAACGGCGTCTCGCAGGGGTCGACGCTGATCAGGCGCGTGAAGATCTGATAGAGGGCGAAGCAAGGCGCGGTCACGAGCGGCAGCAGCAGTTGCCAGGGGACCTGGCCGAAGCCCGGGCGAATCACGATCAGAACGCCCGCGAAGCCGACCAGCACCGCACTCCAGCGCCGCCAGCCGACCCGCTCATTCAGCAGCGGCACCGACAGCGCGGTCACGAGCAGAGGTGCTGCGAAGGTGATCGCGTAAGCATCCGCCAGCGGCACGACCCGGATCGCGGCGTACATGCACAAGGTCGCGAGCAGCAGCAGCAGGCCGCGGCCGATCTGCAGGCCGTGCCGGCGGGTGCGCAGGAAGCCCGTGATCCCGAGCCGCGGCAGCATGACCAGCATCAGCGTGCACTGGAAGAAGTAGCGGGCCCAGACCACCTGCGGGAACGGGTGGCTCCGCATCAGGTACTTGCCGATCGTGTCCATCAGCCCGAACAGGAAGACCGCGAGCACGGTCATCCCGATGCCGAGCGCGACCCCGCCGGCGGGGGCTCTGCCGACCACCCGATCGGCGACCTCAGCCAGCCCCTTGCGCATCCCGTCTATCCTTGCGCCGCTGCGCTCCGATGACTAAACTAAGTCTGGTCAAGGAGTCGACCAATGCGCACGGTCAACATTCATACCGCCAAGACCCATCTATCACGGCTGCTCGAGGAGGTCGCGGCCGGCGAGGAGATCGTGATCGCCAAGGCCGGCAGGCCAGTGGCGCGCCTGATGCCCTACGTCCCGCGTCGCGAGCCCCGTCAGCCCGGCCTGATGAAAGGCAAGCTCTGGATCGCCGACGACTTCGACGAACCACTGCCCGAGGAGATCCTGGCCGCCTTCCGGGGCGAGCGGCCGTGAGATGTCTCCTCGATACACACGTGCTGCTCTGGTGGATCGAGGACAACCCCAGGCTGAGACAGCGCCTGCGGGCGATCATTACCGATCCGGACAACGACATCGCCGTGAGCGCAGCCACGATCTGGGAGGCCGCGATCAAGCGGGCTCTGGGCAAGCTCCGCTTCGAAACGCCTGTGCTTCTGGACACCTTGGATCGTGGCGACATCCGCGTCCTGTCGATCACCGCCGAGCATGCCCTCGCCGCGGGTGATCTGCCGCGCCATCACGAAGATCCATTCGACCGGATGCTGGTCGCGCAGGCGATGGCCGAGGGCTTGACGCTGATCACCGGCGATCCCTGGCTGCGCCGCTATCGGGTCGCGATCGTTCGTGCCTAGGCTGGCGGTCGCGGCGCCCGCGGCTTAGGTTGGCTTTCGATGAGCAGGTCTCACTCGTTCCGCGTCGGCACCGGTGCCGGGTTCTCGGCCGACCGGCTCGAGCCGGCGGTCGAGCTGGTCGAGAAAGGCCGGCTCGACGTGATCGTGTTCGAGTGCATCGGCGAGCGCACGCTGGCCTTCGGCCACCGCGACCGCATGGCCGATCCCGCGGCCGGCTACAACCCGCTGCTGGAGCGCCGGATGCGCGCGGTCCTGCCGCTCTGCGCGGCGCACGGGACGCGGCTCGTCACCAACATGGGGGTCGCCAATCCGAGCGGTGCCGCGGAGCGGACG
>DATAOG010000652.1:0-4342 GCA_036265855.1 Geminicoccaceae bacterium
ACGACCGTCTGGCCAGGGGCACGCAGGTCTGCGAGCACGGTCCTGCGGTCCTCATCGAGGATCTCGGTCCCCGGCGGCAGCGCCAGCTCGATGTTGCCGCCGGCGGCGCCAGTCCGCTCCTTGCCCATGCCGTGGCCGCCGCGCGCGGCCCGGAAATGCTGCCGGTAGCGGTAATCGATCAGCGTGTTGAGCGCCGGGTCGGCGCGGCCGATCACGGCGCCGCCGCGGCCGCCGTCGCCACCGTCCGGCCCCCCGCGCGGGATGTATTTCTCGCGCCGGAAGCTGATGCAGCCATCGCCGCCGTCGCCGCCCTTGACGTAGATCTTGGCCTGATCGAGGAAGCGCATCGCGCTTCAGTCCTGAAATTGAACCAAAAAGGGGAATGGCGCCCCATTCCCCTTGCAAACCGACTGGAGCGCCTGAAGGCGCCCGGCTACTCGGCGGCCGGCTCGCCCGCGATCACGGAGACGTAGGACCGGCCGCCCGGCCCGGCGCCGAAGTGCACCTGCCCCGGCCTCAGCGCGAACAGCGTGTGGTCGCGGCCCATGCCGACATTGCGGCCCGGATGCCAGCGGGTGCCGCGCTGGCGGACGATGATGTTGCCGGCGACCACGTGCTCGCCGCCGAATTTCTTGACGCCGAGACGCTTTCCCGCCGAGTCCCGGCCGTTGCGCGAGCTGCCGCCGGCCTTCTTGTGCGCCATCTCCGCTCTCCTTTGCGCCCCGCTCAGGCGAGCGCGATGTCCTGGATCCGCAGCACGGTCTGGAGCTGCCGGTGGCCGTGCCTGCGCCGGTAGTTCTTGCGGCGCTTCTTCTTGAACACGATTATCTTGGGCGCCTTGGCCTGCTCCAGCACCTCGGCGGTGACCCGCGCACCCTCGAGCAGCGGCGCGCCGACGCGGGGCAAGCCGCCCTCGCCCTCGCCGCCGACCATGAGCACATGCTCGAACGCGATGGTCTGACCGACCTCGCCGGCAAGGCGCTCGACCTTGATCACGTCGCCGTTGGCGACACGATACTGCTTGCCGCCGGTCTTGATGACTGCGTACATCGGCATCAGAGCCCGCGCTGGAAACGCCCGCATCGGTGCCGCCGCCGCTTGCGCAGCCGGACCACCGGTCGGATCGAGAGGCCGGGATATTAGGCGCGAATTCCCCGCTGTCAACCACACCGGCGCGCCCGGCGCTCCGCCCGCCGATGCGGGCGCGAGGATCAGGGGTGCAGTCCGACCAGCAGGGCCGCAAGCCCGATCGCGGCCAGCGACCAGGCGAAGGCCGCACTCCGATCGACGCCGCCCCGGCCGGCGAGCGCAGCGACCCGCGCGCCATAGTCCTGGTGCTGCTGCGCGACGGCCATGGCCGCGCGCCGGAAGCTCACCTGGTAGAGCCGGTTGCCGAACAGGCCGAGCGTGATCACCACGCAAACCTGCGCAGCCGCCGTCAGCGGCAGGAAGACGTGGTGGAGGATCATCAGCACGACGACGCCGAGCCAGGCCAGATATAGCGCCGCCAGCCTGTACAGGCGGCGATAGGCGAGCCACGCGCCGAGCGTGAGCGCGGCAGCCCAGTTCCAGCTGCGGCTGCGGCCGCGCCACTCCATCGACCGCCAGCGCTCGTCGTAATAGGTGCCGTTCGGGCCGACGAAGACCTTGGTCCAGTCGAACGGGAGCACCGGCTGCTCGGCCGCTTCGGGCGGCGCCGCCGGAGGCGCCGGCGGCGCCGGGATGCGCAGCCCGAAGTGACCCTCGAGCCTCGTCTGCGCTGGCGTGCTGCCCGGCGCAGGCGACAGCCGGCCGAAGCGCGGCCCGTCCTGGCCCGGTTGATCGTCAGCCACCGCGGTCGGCTGGACCGCATCTTGCGGCATCAAGGCACAGATCCCCCGACTGGCTTCGCCCTCGGAAGCTCCTAACGTCGGAAGCCCGTCGAGCGATCCAGCTCTTGCGGTCGCCTACCGCGATCGGTGCTTGCGGTCCAGTGATTTGCGGCGGTCGCCGTGCGAATCCTGCAAAAATATCGCTCATCCGCGCCGATCGACGACGAAAGGTTGGGACGGCCGCGGGGCGGCGGCGCGCGCCAGGCGATCCCGGATTGCCTCGCCGAGCCCCGCGCCCGGGATCGGCATGACCGCGATCGCGCGGACGGCCGGCCGGTCCAGGCGGCGCAACATCGCGAACAGATTGGCGGCCGCCTCCCCGAGGTCGCCCGTGAGGCTGAGATTGAGGGTCGCGGCCGCGCCCCGGAGCGCCTGCGGCAGCGGCTCTGGCCCGAATGCGAGCAGCGCCTCGTCGGCAGCGACCGTGCGCGCCTCCAGCCGGAGCGGGCGCGCCGGCGCGTAGTGGCTGGCCAGCTGACCGGGACTCCGCGGCGCCGCGCCGGGATCGCCGGGGTCGGTCGCCAGCGGGCCGAGTTCGGCCTCGAGCGCTGCTCGGGTGATGCCGCCCGGGCGCAGCAGCCGCGGCGGGCTCGCGGACAGGTCGAGCACGGTCGATTCGACGCCGACCCGGCAGCGGCCGCCATCCAGGATCAGGTCGACCCGCGCGCCAAGCCCTTCGGCGACGTGGTCGGCGGTCGTCGGGCTGACCGCGCCGGCCGGATTGGCGCTCGGCGCCGCGATCGGCAGCCCGGTCGCTTCGAGCAGCGCCTGCGCCACCGGATGGGCGGGCACCCGCACGCCGACGGTCGGACCGCCGGCGCTGACCAGGGCCGACAGCGGGCAGTCCGGAACGCGCTCCAGGATCAGAGTCAACGGGCCCGGCCAGAACCGGGCGGCAAGACTCAGCGCGAGCTCGTTCGAGACCGTGAGCGCGGCGGCCGCGGCCTGGTCCTTGACGTGCACGATCAGCGGATTGCAACGCGGCCGGCCCTTGGCGGCGAAGATCGCGGCGACCGCGGCATCGCTGGTCGCGAGCCCGCCCAGGCCGTAGACGGTCTCGGTCGGGAAAGCGACGAGCCGGCCTTCGCGGAGCGCTCGGGCCGCGCGCTCGATGTCGGCAGCGGCATCTCCGAGCCGTTCGGTCACGGAGCGGGACGGCCGAGCGAGACCGCGAGCGCGCGCCAGCCGATGTCGCGCCGGCAGAAGCCCTCGGGCCATTGGATCCGGTCGACCGCGGCGTAGGCCCGATCCCTGGCCGCAGCGAGCGAAGCGCCCTGCGCGGTCACGTCGAGCACGCGCCCGCCGTCGGCGAGCACGCGGCCGTTCACGATCCTGGTGCCAGCATGGAAGATCGTGACGCCCTCGACCTCGGCCGCCGCCTCGAGGCCGCGAATCCGGCTGCCCTTGACGTAGGCGCCGGGATAGCCCTTGGCGGCCATGACCACGGTCAGCGCGGGATCCGGATACCAGCGCAGATCCATGAAGCCGAGCGCGCCCTCGGCGGCGCCGAGCAGCAGCGGGCCGAGGTCGGTCATCAGGCGGGGCAGCAGCACCTGACACTCGGGGTCGCCGAAGCGGACGTTGTACTCGAGGAGCTTCGGACCGTCCGCGGTCAGCATCAGGCCGGCGTAGAGCACGCCCTTGTAAGGGGCGCCCTCGGCGGCCATGCCAGCGATCGTCGGCCGGATGATCTCCTCCAGCGCCCGCTCGGTCAGCGCAGGCGTCATGCACGGCGCGGGCGAGTAGGCGCCCATGCCGCCGGTGTTCGGCCCGGTGTCGCCCTCGCCCGCCCGCTTGTGATCCTGCGCGGTGCCGAACGGCAGCACGTGCTCGCCGTCGACCAGCGCGAACAGGCTCGCCTCCTCGCCGTCCAGGCACTCCTCGACCACGACCCGGTTGCCGGCCGCGCCGAACGCGCCGGCGAACGCCTGGTCGAGCGCGGCGAGCGCCTCGTCGACCGTGGCGGCGACCGTCACGCCCTTGCCGCCGGCGAGCCCGTCGGCCTTGACGACGATCGGCGCGCCCTCGGCACGGACGTAGGCTTTAGCGGCCTCGGCCTCGGCGCTCGCGAAGGTCCGGTAGCGGGCGGTCGGAATCCCGTGGCGGACGCAGAAGTCCTTGGCGAACGCCTTCGAGCCTTCGAGCCGGGCAGCCGCGGCGGACGGGCCGAAGGCCTTGATCCCGGCCGCCTCCAGCCGGTCGACCAGGCCCAGGATCAGCGGCAGCTCGGGCCCGGGCACGACGAGCTCGACCCGCTCCGCGCGGCAGAGCGCGACCATGCCGTCCAGATCGTCGATCGCGACCGGCACGCAGCGCGCCTGGCGCGAGATCGCATCGCTGCCGGGCGCGCAGATCAGCTCGCCGACCAGCGGCGATGCGGCGAGCGACCAGCAGAGCGCATGCTCGCGTCCGCCGGAACCGATGACCAGAAGCTTCACGATCCGGCACCTCCCGGTGCGTCGTACCGGCCC
>DATAOG010000653.1:0-3120 GCA_036265855.1 Geminicoccaceae bacterium
GGTCCACTTGAAACGTTTTGGGAGCGCTTCGGACGAGCGGCCGGACGCGGACACGTGCTGCTGGGGTTCGATTTCCCGATCGGGCTTCCGAGAGCCTATGCGGAGCACGCCGGAATTGCAGATTTCGTGGTGGCGCTCGAAGAGCTCGACGAGCGGTTCTACAATGTAGCCGGGCGGCAGGACGAGATCTGCCTCGATCGGCCATTCTATCCGATGCGGCCTGGAGGACGAAGTCGGCAACAGCTGCTCGCCGGGCTCCGGCTCACCTGGTCTGATCTGCTGCGTCGATGTGACCGGGCCTCCGCGACGCGCCCTGAAGCCTGCGCTCTCTTCTGGACGCTCGGCGGCCAGCAGGTCGGCAAGGGCGCGATCACCGGCTGGCGGGATCTGCTGGTGCCGGCGTCGCGGGCGGGCGTTGACCTTGCGCTCTGGCCGTTCCACGGCCGGCTCGATGAGCTGCTGGCGCGCCATCGCTTCGTGGTCGCGGAGACATATCCGGCCGAATTCTACCGCCATCTCGGGCTCGACCTGAAGGGCGGCAAGCGCAGCCAGGCGGTGCGCCGGTCCAACGCGGCGCCATTGTTGGCATGGGCAGAGACTGCCGGCGTCTGTCTCGATTCTGTGCTCATCGACGAAATCGAGGATGGCTTCGGCCCCGGCGGCGGCGATAACCGGTTTGATGCCGCCGTCGGCCTGTTTGGCATGCTGAACGTCGTGCTCGGCCGCCGTCCCTCCGGCGAGCCCGACGACCCGGTCGTGCGCCGGATCGAGGGCTGGATTCTGGGCCAGAGCGCTAGCTGAGCCTCAGGCCCACATGGCGCGAAGCCCGGCGGCGATGTCGACCTTTGGCAAAGATGAGCGCGTTCCGACCTGCGGCTCCGGCTGCCTCACCTCGCTCGCGCCGAGATCGAAATGGCGGAGCAGCGACGCCGGGATGAAGCGCGTGCGCGGCGCCGTCACGTAGCGGTCGCCGAAGCGCGCCTGGTGGGTCGTATAGAAGCGGCGCGGCTGGATCAGATGCAGCTGGTCGCGGGCCCGGGTCATCGCGACGTAGAGCAGGCGCCGCTCCTCCTCGATCTCCTCGGCCGAGCCGGTGGCCATGTCGGAGGGGATGCAGCCGTCGACCACGTGCAGCACGTAGACGGCCCGCCATTCCTGGCCCTTGGCCGAATGAATGGTCGAGAGAATGAGATAATCCTCGTCCAGCAGCGGCCTGCCTGCCTCGTCGCCGGCGGCGGCCGGCGGATCGAGGGTGAGCTCGGTCAGGAACTGCGGGCGCGAGTCGTACCCGGCCGCCAGTCGGACGAGCTCGTCCAGGTCCGCAAGGCGCGTGCGGGCGAACTCGTAGCGCTCCTCGAGCAGCGGATCATAGAAGCGGCGCGCGAGCTCGATCTGTCCGGCCCAGATTACGCGGACAGCGAGCATCTCCAGTAGGGCGACCAGCTCCGGCCAGAGGTGCGCCGCCGCGCGCGGCGGCGGAAAGCCGGCGAGGACCGCGAAACGGAACTTTGCCGCCTCCAGATGCGCGAGAACCCTGCGCGCGACGCCGGGCCCGATTCCGGGCAAGAGCTGCAACAGCCGGAAGCCGGCGATCCGGTCGCGCGGGTTCTCGGCCCAACGCAACAGCGCCAGCAGATCCTTCACGTGTGCGAGCTCGAGGAATCTCAGCCCGCCGTATTTGACGAACGGGATGTTGCGGCGGCGCAGCTCGATTTCGAGCTCACCGCTGTGATGCGCGGTCCGGAACAGCACCGCCTGCTCGCGAAGCTCGAAGCCCGCCTCCCGGTTCGCCAGCACCGATCGGACCACGTAGTCGACCTCGCCGGCCGGATCGGCAACGGTCGCGAGCCAGGGCTTCTGCTGCGAGCGGCGCGCGGAGATCAGGTTCTTGGCGAATCCCTCGGCGGCCGCAGCCATGACCGCATTGGCCGCGTCCAGGATCGGCTGGGTCGAGCGGTAGTTCTGCTCGAGCTTGACGATCGCCGCCGGCGGTTCGAAGCAGCCCGGAAACTCCAGAATGTTGCGGACCGTCGCGGCGCGAAAGCGGTAGATCGACTGGGCGTCGTCGCCGACCACGGTCAGTCCGCGCCCGTCCGGCTTGAGCCCGAGCAGGATCCTCGCCTGGAGCGCGTTGGTGTCCTGATACTCGTCGACCAGGACGAAATCGAAGCGCCGGCCGACGTGCAGCGCAATCGCCGGCTCCGCCAGCATCCGCGACCAGTAGAGTAGAAGATCGTCATAATCGAGCACCTGCTGCCGCTGCTTGGCATCGACGTAGCCCGCGAACAGCCGCTTGAGTTCCGGCTGCCACTCCCGGCACCAGGGAAACGCCTTCTCGAGCACGGGCTCGAGCCCGCTCTGAGCGTTGACCGCGTAGGAATAGATCGCAAGGCAGGTCGCCTTCTTCGGAAACCGGCGCGCCTTGCCGCTGAGCCCCAGGTCGTCCCGGACCACATCGAGCAGATCGCCGGCATCGCTCCGGTCGAGCACGGTGAAGCCGGGCGCCAGCCCGATCGCCTCGGCATAGAGCCGCAGGAGCCGGCTGCCGATCGCATGGAAGGTCCCGGACCATCCGATCGTCCTGCTGCGCCCGTCACCGCCCTGGCCGGTCCGGCTGCAGATCCGCTCGACCCGCCGGCCCATCGTCTCGGCCGCCCGGCGGGTGAAGGTCAACAGGAGGATTCGCCCAGGATCGGCGCCGTGCAGGATCAGGTGCGCGACCCGATGGGCCAGCGTGCTGGTCTTGCCCGATCCGGCGCCGGCGATGATCAGGAGCGGCCGGCCCGGCAGGGCGCGCCCGCTCTCCGGCACATCGAAGACCACGGCCGCGCGCTGCGCCGGATTGAGCGAACTCAGATGGTCCAGGGCTTTCAGCCTCCGACCCGGGTCTGGAATGTGTTTCCGGGCTAGGCCGATATTAGCCAGAGTTCGAGCGAAACTTCAACCTTTTGCGCTGACCGTAGAGGTCTCCTTTCACGCCGCCACCTTGCTGTCAGGAGCCTCGGGCACGCCGGACGCCGCGCCATCGCGGCGTCCCGTGATTCGGATTGGCTACTTTGCCGGCACCGACTTCAGATAAGCGATCACGTCCTGCCGGTCCTCTTCCTTGGGCAGGCCGAC
>DATAOG010000654.1:0-5122 GCA_036265855.1 Geminicoccaceae bacterium
GGCGCGGGCGTCATTCGGGCCGGGGCGGAGATCGCGGACGCGCGCGACTGGGGCGAAGCGCTCTACCGAGCGCTCCCACCCTCGCGCCGACCCGCCGAACTCACCGCGATTCCCTACTGCCTCTGGGACAACCGCGAGCCGGGCGAGATGCTCGTTTGGATTCCCGAGTGACGGCTGGTTCTCGGGCTCGAGCCGGCCCCGGCATGATCCGCCGCCCGCTGTCCCATGCAGGGGCGGCGCGCCAGCCGCCGGCCGCAGCGCCGGCAGAAGCGTCGTGGCAGGCGCCGCCTCCAACGCTCGAGATTGGTGCTTTGCCTCGGGCCGGCTCGCTTCAGCCAGCCGGAGGTGCTGAGGGCACAAGCCCCCGACCAGCCGCCCGAGTGAGCTTGGCCATGGTCGCCGCGGGGTCGGCGGCGCGCATGATGACGCCCATCACTGCCACCCCTGCTGCGCCCGCTTCGAGACATGCCCGCACGCCGCTGTCGTCCGCGATGCCGCCGAGCGCGATAATGGGGATCGGGCTCCGGCGCGCGCTCTCCGCCAGCATCTCCAACCCGAGGGCCGGGCCATAGCCGGGCTTGCTGGCGCTCGCAAAGATGGGGCTCAACGTCACGGCATCAGCGCCGGCCGCGGCCACGGCCAGGAGTTCATCGCAGCTGTGCGCCGATGTGCTTACCCAAGCCGTCTGGCCAAGCGCCGCACGGGCCGCCCGCACATCGCCGCGCGTCGGTAGATGGACGCCGAAGAGCCCGGCCTCGCGGGCGATGCGCGGATCACCGTGCAGCATGACGCGGGCCCCGAAGGGGGCGGCCAGCCGGCAGAGTCGGAGGGCAAGTGCCGCCTGATCTTTGGCCGGCAGATCCTTCTCGCGCAGCGAGATCCAGCGGCAGCCGCCCCGCAGCGCACCGGCCACGACCACCTCGAGCAGCCTTCCGGTCTGCCTCCGGTCGGTGATCAGGAGCACAGGCGGAGCCGGCAGCTCCACTGATGGCAAGCTCACGCGCCGATCAGACCGAGTTCCGGGCTCGATGGCTCGGCGCGGCGCAGCTTCGGGATCCGGCCTGCCCGACGCGCATCGAAGCCGGCCTCGACCGCTTGTCGAAAGGCCTTGGCCATGCGGACCGGATCGCGCGACTTGGCGATCGCCGAATTGACCAGCACGGCGTCGCAGCCCAACTCCATGGCCAGCGCGGCGTCGGAGGCCGTGCCCAGTCCGGCGTCGAGCACGACCGGCACCGGGCTTCGGCGGCAGATCAGCTCGATCATGGCCGGGTTGCAGATGCCGAGACCCGAGCCGATCGGCGCGCCCAATGGCATCACTGCCGCGCAGCCGAGGTCGGCAAGCTTTAGGCAGGTCACCAGGTCGTCGTTGCAATAGGGCAGGACAATGAAGCCCTTCGCGACCAGCTCCTCGGCGGCTTGCAGGAGCTGCTCGACGTCCGGATAAAGGGTTTCGCGTTCGCCAATCACCTCGAGCTTGACCCAGTTGGTCCCGAGCGCTTCGCGCGCCAGCTCGGCGGTCAGCACGGCGTCGCGCGCGGTCGTGCAGCCAGCCGTGTTGGGCAAGAAACGATATCGGTCGCCGAGCAGATCGACCATGCTCTCGGGGTAGTCCGTGAGGCTGATGCGGCGGATCGAGGCGGTCACGAGCTCCGTGCCGCTCGCCTCGAGCGCATCCAGCAGCAGCTGCTGGTTCGGATAGCCGGCCGACCCGACGATAAGTCGCGAGGCAAGGCACTCGCCCGCGAGCATCAGAGGCTCTGTCATCGCTGGCTCAACCTCCGACCATGACCTTGATGATCTCGACCTGGTCACCCGCGCGCAGGCGCGTCTTCGACCACTCGCTGCGCGGGACTACGGCGCCGTTGATGGCAACCGCTACGCCGCGCGTCTCGTGGACCCGGGCGGCGACCAGCTGGTCGAGCGTGGTCCGCTCCATGGAGACTGGCTTGCCGTTCAGGATGATCGCCTCACTCATGGCCGAAACGGTCGATCGTGAACTCGCGGATGCTGCCGGGAACTCGCCCGGTCAGGATGACCTCGGCTACCGCGAGCGCGGTGATCGGGGTCAGCAGGATGCCGTTGCGATGCTGTCCCGTGGCGAGCACGAGACCCTCGACCGGGGTCGGCCCGAGGATCGGGGCATCATCGCGGCTGGTCGGCCGGAAGCCGACCCAGAACTCGTCGATCGGCAGCTCCTCGACCGCCGGCAGTGCGCGCCAGGCAGCTTCCAGCAAGGCGAGCACGCCGCCCGCGGTCAGCTCCTGGTCGAAGCCGCGCTCCTCGACGGTCCCGCCAACGATCAGGCGGCCATCGCCGCGCGGCACGAGGTAGCCCTTGGGCCCCCACAGGACGTGACGAAGGACGGGACGTTCGGGATCCATCCGCAATGCCAGCATTTGACCCTTGACCGGCCGCACCGGCGGACGCGCGGCATCCGGCAGCCCATCGAGCTCCGCCGACCACGCACCCGCCGCGAGCACCACCAGATCGGCGGCATGTCGCTTGCCGTGCACGACCACGCCCCTCACGCGCGAGGCATCGACGTCGAGAGCGCTGACCGCCGCATGCTCGCGCAGTTCGCCACCCGCCCTCAGGAAGGCGGCGACCAGTGCCGACGACAGATCGCGGCTGTCGACCTGATGATCGTGCGGGCTCAGGACCGCCGCCGCGAGCCCAGGCCTGAGGTGCGGCTCCAGCCGGCGCGCTTCCGCCCCGCTCAGCCAGGCGAGCTCGATACCGAGGCCGCGCTGGAAGTCGAACGAGAAGCGAAGCCGCTCCACGTCGTCGCGCGTGAGAGCCACCGCGAGCGTGCCCTCGGCGCGGTAGCCGATCGCGCGGCCGGCGACCGCCTCGAGCTGGTCGCGGAAGGCCGGCCACAGACGCTGGCTCTCGAGATTGAGCGCGAGCAGTCGTTCCTCGCCCGGCTCCGCCTCCAGACCCGCCGCCAGCATCCCGGCTGCGGCCCACGACGCGCCATGTCCGGCTTGGGCGCGCTCGAACACGGTCACCTGGCAGCCGGCTGCGGCAAGACGCCAGCCGATACCCAGACCCGCCACGCCGGCGCCAATGATGGCAACGCGCGGCAAGGCTCGTCCGCGACGAGTTGCATCGAACACAGAAAACGTAGGGACTACCATCGAGACGGGCGACTCCCTCCGCTGGCATGATCCAGGTCAGGTTCGATGGGTGTGATCTCAGCCGGCACCTTCCGCACCGGCACCCCAGCCCGATGACCTATTGTGGGGGCTCGCCCCGCTCAACGCAAGCGGCGCGGGCGCCGATCCTCATTGAGCGTCGCACGGGCAATCCCAAGGGTAGCGCGCCCGGCCCGCCGAGTTCCGTGCCTTCTTCGTGCCTGGCAGGGTCGGGCTGATGCTCGGAGGCAGCACTTGGCACGCGCTCGCGCGCTTTCCCCCGGGTCCCGGTGGTGCCGGCTTCGCCTTCCTCACCGACGCCAACACCCAGCGCGAGCAGGAGAAGCAGCGGGCCGACGGCGCACCGCCGCGGCTGACCCAGGAGGTGGACTAGGCCGAGCGCTGCGGCGCCAGCTTCAAGGTAGTTGATCCCGAGGCTCTATCACCGCTGCCGGTGCGCAAGCGGCGGGCGCGCGGCATCTAGCTCTCCGGGGTCATCTTGACGACCTGGCTTGGGTTCATCTCGGCGATGAAGATCGCGCCGTCGGGCGCACCCCAGACCCCGTGCGGGGTATTGTAGCACGGGCGGCAGCGGCCGATCAGCTCGCCCGCCGGCGACAGCTGACTGAGGCGTGGAATCTGGTCGGTCACGTAGATCCGGCCAGCGCTGTCTTCCCAAATGTCCATCGGGTGGTAGAAGCCGTTCCATTGCCCCAGGAAGTCGCCGGCGCGACCGAACAGCTGGACGCGATCGTTCTCGCGGTCGGCGACCAAGACCCGGTCCTGTCGATCGACCCAAACCGCATGCGGCGTGGTGAACTCGCCTGGCCCGCTGCCAGGCCGGCCGAAGCTCTGCAGATGGCGGCCGTCAGCGGCGAAGCGGTGGACCATAGCGTTGCCGTAACCGTCGGCAACATAGATTTCGCCGTCCCCGGCGATCGCGACGTCGGCCGGATGGTTGAACGGCGCATCCGCGCGCGGCCGGTGGCGCTCGCCGAGGGTGCCCTGCAGCTCGCCCCGCGTGCTCATGATCAGGATCTGATGAGCGTCCCGGTCGACCAGGAACAGGCGGTCATCCGGCGCGATCGCGATCCCATGAGCGTCGTCGATCAAGCCGGTGGCGAGGCCCGCGCGATAGGCTCCGGATGGCTGGAACACGAGGACCGGGGGCTCGGCCCTCTGAAAGACATACACGCGGCGCCGAGAATCGACCGCCAGTTGACTGATCTGGCCGAGCGCGACACCCTCCGGCAACCGGCCCCACGGACGCTCGACGCGATAGGTCAGCTCGCCCAATACAACCCGCAGGTCTCGGCCGCCCATGTGGATAGCAGTCGCAGGCCTTAACCTCGGGCTTCGGCCGTGGCGGTCGCGCCAAGCGACGCGAGATGCTCGCGGACTTCTTGCAGCGGAACGACATCCGCGTAGCGCGCATCAATGTCGAACAGGTTGGCCTCGTGTGCTGAGGCGCTTCGGTCGCCTACCGCTTCGCGCGGCACGATGACGTGAAAGTTATAGTTATGCGCGCTCTCGCAGGTGCCTCGGATGCAGCCGCTGGTGCTGCAGCCGGTCACGATTACCGTATCGACGCGCGCGGCGATCAGCAGCGCAAGCAGGTTGGTGGCGAAGAACGCCGAAGCCCGCGGCTTCTCGATCAACGGTTCATAAGGCTGCCGATGGAGCTCCGGCGCGAGCTCGACACGTTTGCTCCCCCGGAGCATGTTCCTGGTGTGCGGCAGCTTCCGGCAGACCACGTCGCCGGCTTCCTCGGGCGTCCCGTACGCCATTGTTGTGAAGTATATGGGAATCCGCTGCCGGCGCGCGATCGGCAGCAGCTCGAGGATCGATCGCATGACCCCGCTGAGATCGGAGCCGAGCTGCTCGCCGGGGCTGGTCCAGGCGCCGGCCATGTCGATCACGAGCAGAGCGGGCCGGCTGCCCCAGCCCACCCGGCCTCCGAAACCGGCGAGGTCGTACTGGCGGCG
>DATAOG010000655.1:0-2120 GCA_036265855.1 Geminicoccaceae bacterium
AGGCCCAGGATCAGCGGCAGCTCGGGCCCGGGTACGACGAGCTCGACACGCTCCGCCCGGCAGAGCGCGACCATGCCGTCCAGACGGTCGATCGCGATCGGCACGCAGCGCGCCACGCGCGAGATCGCATCGCTGCCCGGAGCGCAGATCAGCTCGCCGACCAGGGGCGAGGCGGCGAGCGCCCAGCAGAGCGCATGCTCGCGCCCGCCGGAACCGATGACCAGAAGCTTCACGCTCCGGCACCTCCCGGTGCGTCGTACCGGCCCGCCAACCTATGGGCAATGGCAGAAAAAAGGTCCAACCGGGTCCGAAAACGTGAGATAAGCGCGCCGAGCGCGCCCGCAAGCGGCGGCGCCGCCGGGGACATCGAGGATGACGGCCAACAGCGTGAGCATCGGGATCCTGGGCGCGACCGGCTACACCGGGATCGAGCTCTTGCGTCTGGTCCAGGATCATCCCTCGGTCCGGGTCGCCTGCCTGACCTCGGACCGCTACGCCGGCCAGCCGATCGCGGCGATCTTTCCGCACCTCGCCGGCCGCTCGCTGCCGAGGCTCGCGAAGATCGAGGACACGGATCCGGGCGAGCTCGACGTCATCTTCGGCTGCCTGCCGCACGGCACGACCCAGGACGTGATCCGGGAACTGCCGCGCGGGCCCAAGGTGGTCGACCTGTCGGCCGATTTCCGTCTGCGCGACGTCCTGCTCTATGAGAGGACCTACGGCCAGCCGCACCGGGCGGCGGAGCGCCAGCGGGACGCGGCCTACGGTCTGACCGAGCTCGCGCGGGAGGAAATCCGGGCGACCGATCTGGTCGCCAATCCGGGCTGCTACCCGACCACGGCGCAGCTGCCGTTGCGGCCCTTACTCGAGGCCGGCCTGATCGAGCTCGACCCGATCATCATCGATGCCAAGTCGGGAGTCACCGGCGCCGGCCGCGCGGCCAAGGAGGCCTCGCTGCACAGCGAGGTCAGCGAGGGCCTGCACGCCTACGGGGTCGCCAACCACCGGCATGCACCCGAGATCGAGCAGGGCCTGTCGGACGCGGCCGGCCGGCCGGTCGCGGTCACCTTCACGCCTCATCTCGCGCCGATGAACCGGGGCATCCTCGCGACCATTTACGTCCGGCTCGCGGACGGCGTCGGCGCGCCCGACCTGCAGACCGAGCTTGAGCGGCGGTACGATGGCGAGCCGTTCGTGCGCGTGCTGCCGTTCAGGAGCCTGCCCGCGACCCGCCACGTCCGCGGCACCAATCTCTGCCTGATCGCGGTCCACCCCGACCGGGTCCCGGGCCGCGCGATCCTGATCAGCGTCACCGACAATCTGGTCAAGGGCGCTTCCGGCCAGGCGCTCCAGAACATGAACGTGATGCTGGGCCTGCCCGAGGCACTGGGCCTCGGCCAGGCGCCGCTATTTCCTTAGCGCTGCGCCGGCGCGCGATGGCGATCACGCTGGCCGAGATCGAGGCCGCAGCCGAGGTGCTGCAGGGCCAGATCGTGCGCACGCCTTGCCTGCGCTCGGCCCGGCTGTCGGAGGTACTGAACGCCGAGATCACGCTCAAGCTCGAGACGCTCCAGCACAGCTCCTCGTTCAAGGACCGGGGCGCCCTGGTCAAGCTCACGAGCCTGTCCGCGGCCGAACGCCGGCGGGGCGTGATCGCGATGTCGGCCGGCAACCACGCGCAGGGGGTGGCTTATCACGCGACCCGGCTCGGCATCCCGGCGACGATCGTGATGCCGAAGCTGACGCCGTTCGTGAAGGTCGAGAAGACCACGCAGTTTGGGGCGAAGGTCGTGCTCGAGGGCGATTCCGTCGAGGAGGCGGCCGACTACGCCCGCAAGCTCGCGGCCGAGCGCGACCTCGTGTTCATCCACCCCTACGACGATCCGGCGATCATCGCGGGCCAGGGCACGATCGGTCTTGAGATGCTGGCGGACGTGCCCGAGCTCGAGGTGCTGGTGGTGCCGATCGGCGGCGGCGGGCTGATCGCCGGCGTCGCGACCGCGGCCAAGGCCTTGAAGCCCGAGATCGAGATCGTCGGCGTCCAGGCCGCCGCCTGTCCCGCGATGTACCGCAAGCGCGCCGGCCTGCCCGAGGCGCCGGTCCGCCCCAGCATCGCCGAG
>DATAOG010000656.1:0-3868 GCA_036265855.1 Geminicoccaceae bacterium
GCCTAGCGCTTCATCGAGCTCGCGAGCCGTGCAGCGTCCCCAGTAGGCCTCGTACTCCGTCCGGCTGAGGGCACGCCGCACGGGCTCGAGCTCTGGCGCCACGCGCGCGAGCGCGGCGAGCAGCGCGTCGTAGGATCGATAGCCTACGATGATCACCCCGGCGCCCCCCGGGCGGCGCAGCGTCAGCGACGGGAAACGGCCGATCTCGAGATAGCGCAGCTCCTTGATATCCTCCCGCAGGGCATTGAGCGCCGCCCGGTCCTCGAGATCGTGGCGCAAGCGATCAGCGTCCAGGCTATCCGGCTGGCCGGACGCCAGCTCGTCGGCGACCGCGAGAATCACGTCGCGACGCGCGATGTTGCGCCGCTCGATCATGACCGCCTCCCGCAGCCGGCGCAACAGGCGTTCTGCCGCGAGCGCCGACTGCAGCCCGGCCGCCTTGACTGCAAGGCAGCCGGGATACGAGGAGGACGGCGGGTCCTCGATCCAGATGCGGTCGTCGATCGGCATACCCGACACCCGCCGCGCTTGCATCCAGAGCGGCCCCATCTGCGCCGGCCGGCTAATCGCGTTGATCGGGTCGGCGTAGCCGTCCCAGGCCGCGATCATGCCGGCCATCCGGTAACGCCAGACGAGCTGGTCGCCGTATTCGTAGCGCAGCCGCCGCCATTGCGGCTCGAACGCCCAGCTCCAGCAGCAGAGCGGGTCGGTGTGGTAGGCGATCTCGACCGTCTGGCCGGCCGCGGGCGCCGGCGACGCGTCGAGGGCACCCGCCGCGCCCGTCGGCCGCATGCTCAGGACTTGGCGCCGCTTGGACTCGCCAGCTCCCGCTGCGGGTAGGCCGACCACTGATTGGTGCCCTGCGGGATACCGGCCTTGACCTCGCCGCTCCGCTGCTTGCTCATCTCCCGGTCCTTACGCTCGATCTCGTCGAGGCTGTGGCTCGAGCCCTTGGGCTCCTGCATGGTCAGGCCCTGGGTCTCGATCACCTTCTTGATCGGCTCGTCGATATATTCCCAGCTCTCGCCCTCGCCCCACGGGCCCCGGCCCTCGTTCCAGGGTCCGCGCGCGCTGGCGCCGTTGGACAGGTTGAAGAACGTGTGGGTGTACCGCGGGTCCCCCTGCAGCACGCCCGGCGGGAAGTTCGGCTCGATCGTCGAGAGCGCCGCCTGGAACATCTGGAAATGCGCGATCTCGCGGGTCATCAGGAAGCGCAGGGTCTCCTGCACGTGCGGATCGTCGGTGAACTGGAGCAGGTACTCGTAGACGATCTTGGCCCGCGACTCGGCCGCGATGTCCGAGCGCAGATCGACCGTCAGATCGCCGTTGGCCTCGATGTAGGTCCCGGACCAGGGCACGCCCTGGCTGTTGGTCAGCGCCGGCCCGCCCCCGGTCAGGACCAGGAACTGCGGGCTGACCATGGCCGCGTGGATCATCTGCTCCTTCTCGGCAGGGCCCTTCAGCAGCCGCATCAGGTCGCTGCGCTCGGCGGCGTTCTTGAGCTCGCCGTTGACCCCGTTGAGCAGCATCGTGATGGTCGCGCCGACGATCTCGAGGTGGCTGAACTCCTCGGTCGCGATGTCCATCAAGAGGTCGTACTTGTCCGGATAGGGCTGGCGCGCCGAGAACGCCTGGACGAAGTAGCGCATCGCGGCGGCGAGTTCGCCGTTCGCGCCCCCGAACTGCTCCAGAAGCAGGCTCGCGAACCGCGGGTCGGGACCCGACACGCGGGCGTTAAATTGCAGCTCCTTGACGTGATAGAACATGCCAGTGGCCTCCTCACTGTGATCGCATGGACCGGCGCCAGCGGGGCGGAGCGTTGCCGGCCCCTGTGGCTCGCCAGCGCTCGCTCGCGCAGATCGCCCGATCACCGAAGCCCCTGAGTCTCGTGCCTGAGCTCCTGGACGCCCCGGACCCGGCCGCGCCGCTTCCGCCGACCCAATCTCGGGTTCGGGAACAGCCGTCCGGACTTCCGGTTCCGCGAAACGCCAAAGAAGATTATGCCCACGATGCGGACCGTGAAATGGCCAGTTTCCAGTCGATCCCAATACTGAACGAACAAGCGCCGTGATGTTCAGATCAGCGCTTCAGTCAACCAACTTCTATGGCTGCAATACTTGCCAGTCGAAAGCGGCACGCTCAGGCATGAAGCGGCCATCCAGGTCTTGGATCTTGCTCGCGAGCGGGCATTCCTGCGAGGGCCGCGCGGGCTCAGGGCCAGGCGAGCCTGGACGCCGCCGAGGAGCGGACCCGGCCGACGCGCTGGGACCGGCGGAGCCTGGCCCACAGGCCGCGCCGGCCGAAGACCCCGCCGGCCACCTGGCGGGCGCGATCGGCGTAGGACCCGGCCAGGTGAGCCGGACCCCGGCGCTGGCAGAGCTGCAGGTTGAACGCGGTCTCGATCAGCGCCAGATGCGCCCCGGCGCTCGGCAGATTGCCGAGCAGCGCCCCGCTCCAGGGATCGATCGCGGCGGCGAGCAGGCCGACATCGTTGACGGATCGGAGCAGGCGCTCGAACAGGGCCGTGGCCTCGGCGATCCGGCCGAGCGCCAGCTTCGCGTCGACCAGCCAGAAGCTCGACACAAGACAGGCGCCGGTCTCGGCCGCGCGGCCGTCATCGGCAGCGTAGCGGCTCAGGAAGTCGCCCGCCGCGAGCGTGTGCTCGACCGTATCGACCGTCTGCGCCAGCGTCTGGGGGCCGGTCGGCAGGCCCATCATCGGCGCCAGCAGCGTCGCCGCGTCGACGCCGCCATCGAACGCCTGCGCGAGGTGGCCGCGCAGCGGGTCGACGCCGGCGCGGGCGATCTCGTCCCGGATCCGGTCGGCGAGCACGCCCCAGCCCTCGCCGTCCTCGAACAGCCGGCGGGCGCGGTCGGCCGCGACCCAGCTCATCAGCTTGCTGTGGACGTACTGGCGCGGCACACCCCGGATCTGCCATGGGCCCTGGTCCGGCGTCTGCCACTGATGAGCGACCAGCTCGGCGCAGCTCGCGAGCCAGCGGCGGTCCTGCTCGCCGAGCGCGCCGCCCAGGCCCTCATAGAGCAGGGCAAGGTCGAGCGCCTCGCCATAGAGGCCGATCTGAGCCTGGCCGTGGCCGCCGTTGCCGACCCGTACCGGCCGGCCGCCGGCGTAGCCCTCGAGGTGGTCGAGGACGCGCTCGGCCGAATCCTGCCCGGGCTCGATCGGATAGCGGGCCTGCAGGCGCGGCAGGCTGCGGCGCGACGCGCGGGCGAGATATCCGTAGAACCGCTCGGCCTCGAGCGGGTAGCCGAGCGCGGCCAGCACGAACAGCGCCGCGCACGCGCTCCGGACGCGGCAGACGCGATCGTCCCGGCTGCCGGGTCCGCCTTGCGCCTCCGGCAGGCAGGCCGTGAGCGCCCCGACCAGCGCGCCGGAGGGCGCGTAGGTCAAGAGCTTGAGCGCGAGCGCGCTGCGCTCGACCGCCGCCCGGTACGGGCCCCGGTAGCGGCAATAGGCACTCCATTCCTGCCAGAACGCGCGCGTGATCCGGAACAGCTCCGAGACCCGCTCGTTCGGCGGATGCCCGGGCGCCAGGCCCGGCTCCGCCAGCACCAGATCGCGATAGTCGCCCGCGTACAGCGTGAACCGGCCGCTCGCGCGATCGCCATGGGGCTTCAGGTCGAGGTCGGTGAACAGCGACGGCACGCCGGCGCCATGGACCACGCCGTCCTCGACCGCGAGCTCGGTCGGCAGGCGCGCGAACGCGCGCGAGGGCCGGTAGCGCACGACCATCTCGACCGCGCCCTTCAGGCCCTCGATCCGGCGCACGAGCCAGCCGGGCGCGTTCAGCCGCGCGTAGTCGTGCGCGCCGGCATCGAGCGCGCGCCCGACCGGCATGAAGTCGATC
>DATAOG010000657.1:0-3428 GCA_036265855.1 Geminicoccaceae bacterium
CGGCGAGCAGGCCGAAGCGGCAGCCTGGTTGCAGCGGGCCATCGATACTGCCCGCAGCCAGGAGGCGAAATCGCTCGAGCTGCGCGCCGCGACCAGCCTCGCCCAGCTCTGGGCGGGCCACGGCAAGCGCGCCCAGGCTCATGATCTCCTCGCGCCGGTCTACGGCTGGTTCACCGAAGGCTTCGAGACCGCCGATCTGAAGGACGCGAAGGCGCTGCTCGACCAGCTGACTTGAGCCGAACGCCCCAGCGAGCGCCCGGCTCGGAGCCAGGAAGAATCAGGCGGTGCGCCGCTGGGCCTCGTGGCGGCCCTCGGCAAACTCCTCGATGATCTTGGCGTTGAACGCCGGGATGTCGTCCGGCTTGCGGCTCGTCACCAGCCCGTTGTCGACCACGACCTCGCGGTCGACCCAGTTGGCGCCGGCGTTCTTCAGGTCGGTCCGGATCGATGGCCAGGAGGTCACGGTGCGGCCGCGGACGACGTCGGCCTCGACCAGCAGCCAGGGGCCGTGGCAGATCGCGCCGACCGGCTTGCCGGCCTCGAAGAACGCACGCACGAACTCGACCGCCTTGGGCTCGAGGCGCAGCTTGTCCGGGTTCATCTGCCCGCCCGGCAGGACCAGGCCGTCGTAGTCGGCGGCATCGGCCTCGTCGAGAGTCCTGTCGACCGACACCTCGTCGCCCCACTTCGTGTGCTGCCAGCCGCGGATCTTGCCGCTCCTGGGCGCGATCACGTGGGTCGTGGCGCCGGCCTCGTCGAGCGCCCGCGGTCAGCTCCGACTGCTCGAAGCCGTCGGTCGCCACGATGGCGATCTTCTTGCCGCTCAGGTCTTGGGGCATCGTCCACTCTCCAGTGCTGATCGGGGATCAGGGGCGTTGGCGGCCCCCGCACCGAAGACCAACGGCCGGGTGCTGCGGATGGTTTCGCGCGCAGCCGCGGCGCTCCGCCGCGCCGGCTTTGTGCTCAGCCGAAGCGGCGGTCCATCGCTTGCGTCCACGCGACCAGGTTGGGAAAGCTCTGGCCGATCCGCTTGAGCTGGGTCTCGACCGGGACCAGCAGCAAATTGGCGAGGAAGCCGTAGGCGATCGCGTCGGTCGTGGTCGGCCGGTCGGCGAAGAAGAACGCGCGCTCGCCGAGCAGGGTCGAGACCGCGGCGAGGTCGGCGCGGCCCATCGCGTATTGCTCGGCCTGGCTGTGCCGGCCGAGGCCCTGGCCGATCAGGTCGCGACGCATCTTGCGCCGCACCAGCGCCGGCACGAGCTGGCGGGCGCCCGGCGGCAGCGAGCCGAACAGCCCGGGCGCGGTCATCCGCCAACCGTCGGGATCGATCCAGCGGCTCCAGACCCCGATGAAGTAGAAGTGATCCTCGAACAGGCGCTGGATGGCGAGCGCCTGGGCGCGCTCGGCCGCGGACAGGCCGGCGCTCAGATCGAGCCTGCGGGTGCGCTCGAGGTGCTCGACGATCAGGCTGCTGTCGCCGACCCGAGTGCCGTCCTCGTCCTCGATGAACGGCACCTTCCCCTTCGGCCCGCGCCCGGGGTTGACAGTCGCTACCGCCTCGTAGGGCAGGCCGGCGATCTTGAGCCAGGTCTCGACCTTGAGCGTGAACGGGCTGATGTTCCGCCCCCAGACGCTCGGGAATTGGTGGAGCTTGAGCACGATCGGACGGGCTCCCGGCCCATGCCGGCGGGAGGTCAGCTGAGCTTGCGGCCGATCTGCTGGATCGCGCCATCGAGCAGGGCCTGGGCGTGCGGGCCGTCGACCCGCTCGCGCAACAGGCGCTCGGTGGTCCGGATCGCGAGCGTCGCCGCATACGCCCGCAGCTCCTGGAGCGCGCGCGCTTCCTCCTGGGCGATCCGGCCTATGACCTGTTCCGTCCGGCGCTTGAGGCTCGCCTCGAGCTCGGCGCGATGGCGTTCGAGCTGGCGCTCGGTCTCGACCCGTGCATGCTCGACGATCGCCCGCGCCTGATCCTCGCCGCTGACCCGCTGGCGCTGATAGTTGGCGAGCAGGCTCTGAGCTTCCTCGCGCAGGCGTTTGGCGCCATCGAGCTCGGACCGGACCTTGGTGGCATGGCTGTCGAGCGCGCTGACCACGATCCGGCTCAGCGGCCGGAAGATCAGCGCGATCAGGACCACGAGCGCGATGAGCTCGAGCAGCCAGTGCAACATCACCGAGCCTCCCCGAGCACGTCGCGCAGCGCCGACTGCGCGGTCTTCTTGGCGACCTTAAGGCCAGCCAGGTGCTCGGCCGCTGCCTGCGCGACCGTGACCGCGGCTTCCTCCAGCTCCTCGAGCGCGCTTTGCCGAGCTCGGGCGATCCGGGCCTCGGCCTCGCTCAGCTGCTCGGACAGCCGGGCCTCGAGCTCGGCCTGCCGCTTGGCGGATTCGGTCTGCAGCCGCGTCTGCGTCTCGGCCAGCAGCGCGTGCGCGTCCTCCTGAGCCTTGGCGATCACCGCCTGGTAGCTTGCGAGCGCCGCCTCGGCCTCGCGGCGCAGCCGTTCCGCCTCGTCGAGGTCGGCGGCGATCCGGTCCTGGCGCGCCTCGAGCACCTCCACGAGCCGCGGCAGGGCGCGCCGGCTGAGCAGGTAGTAAAGAGTGACGAACGCCACGATCAGCCAGAAGATCTGGCTCGCGAAGGTGGCGGTATCGATCTGCGGCACCGGTCGGGCTCCAGGTGGCGCCGGAGCGCGGCAATCGTCAGCTGAACAGCACGATGAACGCGACCAGCAGGGCGTAGAGCCCGATCGCCTCGACCAGCGCGAAGCCGATCCACATCAGAGCCGCGACCCGGGCCTGAATCGAGGGGTTGCGCCCGATGGTCGCGATCGTGGTCGCGAACACGTTGCCGATCCCTACGCCGACGCCGCCCAGGCCTATGGCGGCAAGTCCGGCACCGATCAGTTTGGCAGCTTGCGGATCCATGGTTTGCTCCATGTGTGGTCGTCAGCGTCGCGGTTCGCCGCCGGTCCCGGCCGGCGGCTCAGTTCAGTGCAGTTGGATCGTGTCCTGCAGGTAAATGCAGCTCAGCACCGTGAACACGTACGCCTGAAGAAAGGCGATCGCGAGCTCGAGTCCATACAGCGCCACGGTCAAGGCGAACGGCAGCAGGCCGAAAATGCCGAGCGCGATGATGAAGCCCGAGAAGGTCGCCAGCATGATGTGCCCGGCGGTCATGTTGATCGCCAGGCGCAGCGAGAGGCTGATCGGTCGCATCGCGTAGGACAACAGCTCGATCGGGATCAGGAGCGGCATGACGAAGATCGGGCAGCCCCCGGGCGCGAACAGGCCGAAGAAGTGCCAGCCGTGGCGCAGGACGCCGATCACGGTCACCGCACAGATCACGAAGATCGCCATCGAGAACGTGACCACGATGTGACTGGTGTAGGTGAAGCCGCCTGGAATCAGGCCGAGCGTATTGCCGAACAG
>DATAOG010000658.1:0-2447 GCA_036265855.1 Geminicoccaceae bacterium
TCGCCGCCCGCCGTGAGGATGCCAATCGTCTTCGCCATCGCCGCTCTCGCCGGATTTCCGCCGCCTGCTCGGGCCACTCTTACAACGGCCCGCCGGATCGACAAACCGCCGATGGCGGCATGCGCGCCTTGGCGTCGTTCCATCGTCCGCCATATCAGCAAGGTGTCCCAGGCGCGCTCCATGCTGGCGTGCCATGGTTTGGCTGAAAGATCCGGCATGACGGTGCCCCGCTATCGCTCAAAGATCGCCGAGGCCGCCGCGAAGCGCGGCGGCGGCTCGTTCGGCGACCTCGGGCCCGGCCGGCTGGCGCTGGCCGAATGGCGGACGCGAGGCCTTGAAGTGCCAGATCTGCGGGCGCTGCGCACGGCCCGCCTCGGCCGCCTCCGCCGCCAGCTCGCGCGTCACGACTGCGCCGGGATCGTGATCGCCGACCCGATCAACCTCCGCTATGCGACCGATGCCGCCAACATGCAGGTCTGGTGCCTGCACAACCCGGCCCGCTACGCGTTCGTCGCGACCGAGGGCCCAGTGATCCTGTTCGACTTCCACGGCTGCGCGCACCTGTCGGCGCATCTGGAGCTGATCGACGAGGTCCGGCCGGCCCGCGCCTGGTATTATTTCAACAGCGGCGCCCGGGTCGCCGAGCACGCGCGCCGCTGGGCCGCCGAGATCGCGGAGCTGGTCCGCGAGCACGGCGGCGGCAACCGCCGGCTCGCGGTCGACAAGGCCGACCGGGCCGGGATCGCCGCGCTCGAGGCCGAGGAGCGCCTGCGCGTGCAGGACGGCCAGGAGGTCATGGAGCAGGCGCGCGTGGTCAAGTCCGCAGACGAGATCAAGGCGATGCGCTGCGCGCTCGCGACCTGCGAGGCGGCGATCGGCGTCATGCGCGCCGAGCTGCGCCCCGGCATCAGTGAGCAGGAGCTCTGGGCGCATCTGCACGCCGAGAACGTCAGGCACGGCGGCGAATGGATCGAGACCCGCCTGCTCTCGTCCGGGCCGCGCACCAATCCCTGGTTCCAGGAGTGCAGCAGCCGCGTGATCCGGGCGGGGGATCTGGTCGGCTTCGACACCGACCTGATCGGCCCCTACGGCTATTGCGCCGACATCTCGCGCACCTGGCTGTGCGGCGAGCAGCCGCCGACCGCGCGCCAACGCGAGCTGTTCCGCCTCGCCCGTGCCCAGATCGCCTACAATCTCGAGCTGGTCCGGCCCGGGCTGGGCTTCCGCGAGTTTTCCGAGAAAGCCTTCCGCCTGCCCGAGCGCTACCGGGCGAACCGCTATTCGGTGATCGCGCATGGCGTGGGCCTCTGCGACGAGTACCCGGCGATCTACTACCCCGAGGAGGCCGAGGCCGCGGCCTACGACGGCGTGCTCGAAGCCGGCATGACGATCTGCCTCGAGAGCTACATCGGCGAGCCCGGCGGCCCCGACGGCGTCAAGCTCGAGCAGCAGATCCTGATCACCGAGACCGGCGCCGAGGTCCTCTCGACCTGGCCGCTCGAGGACCCGGCATTCGGCTGAATCTTGATCCGGCCATTGTCTTGCGGGCCTCATTGATATTGCCAGTGATATGATCGATGAGGCTTGTCCTCAACACGAACGTGCTCGTCGCGGCGAGCCGGGCGACCAAGGCGCGTCCCGGCGCCTGCTTGTAGCGGTGCTGGGCGGGGAGTGCCGGTTTCTGGTCTCGGCATCCCTGTTGATCGAGTACGAGGCGGTCCTCAAGCACGAGGGACACCGCGCGGCAAGCGGGGGCGTCGATCGCAGATGTCGACGAGGTGCTGGATGCGCTGACGCGAAGCGCGGAGCCGGTCGAGACCAGCTATCTGCGGCACCCTCATCTCGTCGATCCGGGCGACGAGCTGGTGCTCGAGACGGCGGTCAACGGCGGCGCCGACATGATCGCGACCCTCGATCTGCGCCATCTCGCTTCCGCTGCGGCGCGCCTTGGCATCGCGGTGGCACGACCCGGAATAATTGTGCGCCGGCAACGGGAGCAGTGCTCGTGAGAAAGAGCAACTACGCGCTTCGCCTGCAACCCTCCCTGATGGACGAGCTGCGCAAGGTCGCCGCCGAGGACCAGACCACGATCAATCAGCTGATCAACGTGGCGGTCGCGGAGAAGCTGGCGGTTCTTCTCAGCCGCCGTTGGTTCGAGGAGCGCGCGGCGCGCGACGATCCGAAGAAGGCGCTCCAGATCCTCTCCCGTCTCGGCCGCGGCCACCCATCGCTCCCGCGCCACGAGCTGGTCGAGCCAGACGAATAGCGCCGCGCCGCGACTCGCGCCGCAATGGTGAGCTACGGCTATTCGCTCAGGATCTGCTTGACCCGGGCGATCGCCTCGTCGACCGCCTGCTCGGGGCCAGGCCACGAGATCGGCGGACCGGGTGCCGAGCGGGGCAAGTACGAGCGTGCCGGCAATGCAGACCTGCATCAGCCGTGTCATG
>DATAOG010000659.1:0-3061 GCA_036265855.1 Geminicoccaceae bacterium
ACTGGGGCTCGATCCTGACCACCGGTGGCGGCCTGGTGTTCGACGGCGGCACCAACGACCGGATGTTCCGGGCGTTCGACGCCAAGACCGGCGAGCAGCTCTGGCAGTTCAAGACCAACTCCGGTGTCGAGGCGCCGCCGGTTGCCTTCTCGGTCAACGGCATCCAGTACATCGCCGTGCAGTCCGGCTGGGGCATCGACGCCGCCGGCCAGCAGAACCTGATCAACAAGGTCCTGGGCGAGCACGTCGACGTGCCGCAGGGCGGCGTGATCTGGGTGTTCGCGCTCGGGCAGTAGCCGGGCGAGGTGACCCGCAAGGCCGCGTCGGCAGGACGCCGACGGCCGGGCGGGATCATGGAGGTGAAATCGTGATCGGGTCAGTCGCCGCCGGTGACTGACCCGATTTTCTGAGGAAACGAGCGATGTGGCGTGGTTTCATTCTGGCGGTGGCGGGCACTGTGCTTCTGGGCGCCGGCTCAGGCGGCGGGCTCGCCGCCGACTCGGGTTTCGCGCGACCCTACGTGATCAGTCTCGAGAACGTGTCCGGCAAGGTCGGCGCCAAGACCGCGCTGGTCGCGCGGCTCACGCTGCCCGACGGCTACAAGGTGCTGGACACCTACCGGAACCGGGTCGTCCAGCTGTCCTCCTACGATGACGGCGTCACCTTCGAGCGGCCGGTGGTGGAGGGCTCGCTCAAGAACAACGCGCTCGAGTTCGTGGTCGGCGTCACGCCGACCAAGCCTGGCGCCCACCCGATCAACGGCGTGTTCCGGGTCGGCTACTACAACGACGACGGGCGGATGGACATGGTCTCGATGCCGCTGATCGCGACCGTGACCGGCACCGAGTAGCGCTGGCTGCCGATGTCGACGATCGGCCGTCGGGCGCTGGGCGCGATCCTTCTGATCGGGACCACGTTCGCGATCAGCCTGGAGGGCGCATGGGCGCAGGAGCCCTACCGGGTGCGCGGCACGCTCAAGAGCATCGCCGCCGATCAGCTGGTGATCACCAGCCGCGAGGGCGAGGTGATGGGCTTTCCGCTGAGCCCGAAGCTCGGCGTGTTCGCGGTCACGCCGGCCTCGATCGACGACGTCAAGCAGGGCCAGTTCGTCGGCCTGACCACGGTCACCTCGGGCGATCGCCAGGTCGCGCTCGAGGCGCATCTGTTCGCCGACGATCTGCGCGGGCTCGGCGAGGGGCACTATCCCTGGGACCTGGTCGACAAGCCGAACATGATGACCAACGCGACCGTGGCAAAGATCAAGTCCGTGGGCGCCGACCGGCAGCTCCAGGTCAGTTACCAGGCGGGCGAGCCGAAGGTCGAGGGGACCCAGACCATCTACCTGCCGCCCTCGGTGCCGATCGTGCACATGGCCAAGGCGGAGCGCTCGCTGCTGGCGCCGGGCAAGGACGTGGTCCTGCTGGTCCGGCCCGACCGCGACCAGACGCCGGTCGTGATCGCAGCCGTGGTCGGCGAGCGGGGCGCCAGGCCGCCGATGTGACCGGCGGCCGGTCGGCCCCTCATCTCTCCGGGATTGGGCGGGCCCGTGCTGCCGGCGCGGCGCTGGCGCTGGTGCTCGCCGGCTGCGCCCCGCCCCCGTCCCAGCCCGGCGCCGGTCCGCAGCCGGGCCCGGGCGCTGCCGGCGGGCCGGCCGGACGCTGCGCCTCAATGCTCGCGCAGTTCGACGGGGTGGTCGCCGGCGCGCCCAGCGCCTGGCCGCTGATGCTCGATCAGGGCGAGTTCGCCGACGCCCGGGCGGCGCGCGACCAGGCCGAGGCCGAGTGCACCGCCGGGCGCTACGGCTTCGGCATCCCGCTGATCGAGGGCGCGCTCCGCGAGATCGGCGTCGTGCCGCCGCCCGCGGACGACGGCCGCCCGGACCCGCCATAGCACGCTTGCCGCGGATTTCGCCGACGCCGCGGGCGCAGAGGCTCGACAGCGGGTGATCAGGCGGCATCCTGCGGGCTCGCGGGACGCTCGGGAAGGGCGATCGACGGCATCCGAGCGATCCGCGGGCGACCGGCAAGAGCGATCGGCGGCACCGGGCCTGCGGTCCCCGCCTGGCCCGCGCATTCCGACGTGGATCAATATGTTCGCGCGCAACGATTTTTCGGGTTCGTCCGGTTTCCGGGCACTGCATCAGGCACTTTCCGGCAGCAGGGCCTCAAGGCCTGAGCAGGCGCCGGGGCGGCGGCGGGCTCCGGCCGGTTGCGGCCCGATCGGCTCGGCCCCGTGAGCGGGCGCCGCGGGCCGGGCGTGGCCGGCGGCGCGCCGGCCTGCAGCAGCTTCAGCGCCGCGAGCGAGCGGAAGAGCTCGGCCAGCACCGAGCCGCGGTAGCGGACCAGCGTCGCGAGCGCACGCGGGCCATAGTTGTCCCGGGTCAGGCCGGTGGCGAGCGCGGCGCGCGGGTCGGGATCGACGGCGCCGGCGGCCTCGAGATAGCCGCCGAGCACGCCCGCCTCGAGCTGGTCGGCGCGGCGCGCCCGCCAGGCGGCGATCGCGATCCGGCCGACCAGATCGGCCTGGAGCCGGCCCGCGGGCACGAGCTCGGCCTCGAGGGCGCGCGCGAACCACCGGAACTCGGCCGCATCCTCGCCCTCGAGCAGGACGAGCTTGCGCGCGCGCAGCCCGTGCTTCAGCGCATTGCGCGCCGAGCGCGCCTTACCGGCGGCGGTGCGCGGCCCGCGCGACCGGGCGCCGTTCTGCCGGCTGGCACGCATGCGGGCATCGCTGGTCATGCTGGGCTCTCCTGCTCGGGCTGGCGGCCGCCGCTGCGGCGGCTTGGAAGCCCGGCAGGATAGCGATCAGTAGGAAGATATGCAAGGGCGGCGCTCCCGCTCGCGGTGGCGCCCTTGAGGCCTGTGCCAAACGGAGCGCCATTTACGGCCGCTGGCGACCGCGGAGAGAGCGGTTGAGAAGGAAAATATTTAGGAATATATTCTGGAACGGCATCACGCCAGAGGGAAAAATCATGTTCCGCCGCTCCGATCTGCAGGAGGCGTTTCGTGCCCGGCACGTGCGCGTTCCGGGTGTTCGGTTACGGCACCGCCGACGCGTTGGA
>DATAOG010000660.1:0-5021 GCA_036265855.1 Geminicoccaceae bacterium
CGGCAGATGCGTGCCGCCGTTGTAGGGATTGTTGAGCGCGAACACGTCGCCCGGGCGCATGGACTGGCCGCGCGTTCTCAAGACCGTGCGCACGCTCTCGCCCATCGAGCCCAGATGCACCGGCATGTGGGGCGCGTTCGCGATCAGCATGCCGGCCCGATCGAACAGCGCGCATGAGAAGTCGAGCCGCTCCTTCATGTTGACCGAGTAGGCCGTGTTCTGAAGAGTGACGCCCATCTGCTCGGCAATCGACATGAAGAGGTTGTTGAACACCTCGAGCAGGATCGGGTCGGACTTCGTGCCGACCGGCGCCTGACGGGCGAGCGGCTCGATCCGGGTCAGCACCAGGTGGTCGCGGGGCGTGAGCTCGGCCTGCCAGCCTGGCTCGACCACGACCGTGGTGGTCGCCTCGACAATGATCACGGGCCCGCGCAGCTGGTCGCCGGGGCGCAGCTGCCTGCGTTCGAAGACCGGCGTGGCGAAGCTCTCGGGCGGCTGATGCGGCGCGCGCGCGGTGACCATGACCACCTCGTCGACCGGGCGGAGCTGGTCCTCGGCGGCGCGAGGCACGACGGGCCGCTCCGGCTCGTCGATCTCGGCCATGCGGCCGATCGCTTCGACCGTGACCTGCTCGACCACGAGCGAGCGGCCCTCGACCACGAAGCCATAGCGGGCTCGATGCTCGGCTTCGAACGCCTCGACCATCGTCGCACGGGCTGCGGCCGGGATCTCAAGCGAGGTATCGGTGCCGCTGTAGCGAAGGTGCAGACGTGCTTCGGTCGTGATCCGCGCGGCCGACAGATGCTGGCGGGCGAGCTCGGCGCGGGCCTCGGCCGCGAGCTCGCTGATGGTCGCCTGAAGTCTCGGCATCAGCGCGTCGTCGAGCGGCGCCTCGAGCGCCCGCTGGCGGATGGCCCGCACGTCCGCCAGGCCCATGCCGTAGGCCGAGAGGACGCTCGCCAAGGGATGCACCAGCACCCGCTTCAGGCCCAGGGAATCGGCGACCCAGCAGGCGTGCTGGCCGGCAGCACCGCCGAAGCAGCACAGCACGTAACCTGAGATGTCGTGACCCCGCTGGATCGAGATCTTCTTGATGGCATTGGCCATGTTGTCGACGGCGATCGCAAGGCAGCCGTGCGCCAGCTCCTCGGGCGTCCGCCGGATGCCCCTCGCCCCCTCGACCTCGGCCGCGAGGTTCGCGAACGCGTCCCGTACGACTTCGCCGTCGAGCGGCTGATCCCCGGTCGGCCCGAAGACGTTCGGGAAAAAGCGCGGATGCAGCTTACCAACCAGGACATTGGCGTCGGTCACGGTCAGCGGGCCGCCCTTGCGGTAGCAGGCGGGGCCGGGATCGGCACCGGCGGACTCCGGGCCGACCCGGAAGCGGGCGCCGTCGAACGCTAGGATCGAGCCGCCGCCGGCCGCGACCGTGTGGATCGCCATCATCGGCGCCCGCATGCGCACGCCCGCGACCTCGGACTCGAAGGTCCGCTCGTACTCGCCGGCGTAGTGCGCGACATCGGTCGAGGTGCCGCCCATGTCGAAGGTGATGATCCTCTCGAAGCCGGCGAGCGCGGCGACCCGGACGGCGCCGACGATGCCGCCGGCCGGCCCGGACAGGATCGCATCCTTGCCCTGGAACAGGTGCGCGTCGACCAGGCCGCCGCTGGACTGCATGAACATCAGCCGGACGTCGCCGAGCGCTCGCGCCACCTGATCGACGTAGCGCCTGAGGAGCGGCGACAGGTAAGCGTCGACCACGGTCGTGTCGCCGCGCCCGACCAGCTTCATCAACGGCGAGACCTGGTGACTGACCGAGACCTGGGTGAAGCCGATCTCGCGCGCCAGCGCGGCCAGCGCCGTCTCATGGGCCTCATAACGGTAGCCATGCACCAGCACGATCGCGAGCGCGCGGTAGCCGCCGGCAAATACCGCCTCAAGCTCGAGGCGCGCCCGCCCGAGGTCGACGGGCCGCTCGACCGTGCCGTCGGCACGTACCCGCTCGTCGATCTCGATCACGGCGTCGTAGAGCAGCTTCGGCAGCAGGATTCTACGGGCGAAGATGTCCGGACGGTGCTGATAGCCGATCCGAAGCGCGTCGCCGAAACCACGAGTGATCGCGAGCACGGTCGGCGCGCCCCGCCGCTCGAGCAGCGCGTTGGTCGCGACCGTCGTGCCCATTTTGACCGCGTCGATCTCGGCCGCCGGCAGGGGCTCGCCGGGGGCGAGCCCGAGCAGCTCGCCGATGCCCTCGAGCGCGGCGTCGTCGTAGCGTTCCGGGTGCTCTGAAAGCAGCTTCACGATCTTCAGCGCGCCGTCCGGCGCGCGTCCGATCACGTCGGTGAACGTGCCGCCTCGGTCAATCCAGAACTGCCAGCCTGCGGGGATGTCCCCCATCTTCGTTCGACTCCTGCTGCCGCTGCGCTCTGGGCGCGTGGTATAGCGGAAAATCCTGAACCGGCCCAAAGGCGTCGAAGCGGTTCCGGTCAAGATCCTTGCTGCCCTCTGGCTGTCGGTCTAGATCAGCTGAACAGGGTGTGGGCAAAGGGCGAGATCGGGCGTTGGCCATCTGGGGCAAGATTCTCGGCGGCGCCGCCGGACTCGCCATCGGGGGCCCGATCGGCGCGGTGATCGGTGCCGTCGCGGGCCACGCTTACGACCGGATCCGGGACGAGGAGACGCGCGCGCGGCTGGCGTCCGGCCGGTACCACGGCCGGAATCCCTGGTCCGCGAGCGGACCGCGCTACCAGCCGCCGCCGAACCGGTCCTCGCCCCGCTGGGCCGAGCCGCCGCCGGTATTTGCCGATCCGACCGAGACCCGCCGGATCGCGTTCGCGACCGCCGTCATCGTACTCGGCGCCAAGCTCGCCAAGGTCGATGGCGTGGTCACCCTCGACGAGGTCCGCGCATTTAAGCAGGTGTTCCGGATCGATGACGGCGAGGTCGGCGATGTCGCCCGGATCTACAACCAGGCCAAGACCTCCGCGCGCGGTTTTGAGCCCTATGCGCGCCAGATCTCCGCGCTCTTCGGCAAGGATCCCGTGCTGCTCGAAGAGCTGCTGGCCGGCCTGTTCGAGGTCGCGCGCGCCGATGGCGATGTCAATCCGGCCGAGGTCGATTTCCTGCGTCGGGTCGCAGCGATCTTCGGCTTCAACTTGAAGGCGTTCGAGCAGATCCGGGCCCGCTTCTCGGCAACCGCGCGCAACCTGTCCGGCGCCGATGACGCTTATTCAGTGCTCGGGGTCTCGCGCACCGCCTCCGACGACGAGGTCAAACAGACCTATCGCAAGCTGGTGCGTGAGCACCATCCCGACCGGCTGGTCGCCAAGGGCATGCCCGAGGAATTCGTCGAGCAGGCAAACCAGAGGCTGGCCGCGATCAACGCCGCCTACGATCGGATCGAGAAGGAGCGCAATCTCAAGTGATGAGGATTCGCAAGGTCAGCGCCACGGGCCTGCACGTGCCGATTCCGGAAGCCCGGCAGCATACGACCGACTTCGGCCGGATCCGCGCGTTCGATACGACGCTGGTCCGGGTCGAGGCGGAGGGCGACCTGGTCGGCTGGGGCGAGGCCAAGGCCGCGGTCGGCAGCGCCGGCAACAGCGCGGCGCTGGTCGCCTGCATCGAGCAGGAGCTGACGCCGCTGATCCTGGGCGAAGACGCACGCGACATTTCGCGACTATGGGACGTCATGTATAACGGCTCGCGCGCCCATTTCGCGATCGCGCGCGGCCACGCTTTCCCGGTGCTCGGCCGGAGAGGCCTCACCATTGGTGCGCTGGCCGGCATCGACATGGCGCTTTGGGACCTGCTCGGCAAATCGCTGGGCCAGCCGGTCTGGCGCCTGCTCGGCGGCCGGCGTCAGGCGCGCATGCCGGCCTATGCCTCGGGTGGCTGGGCGCCGGCCGACCGGATCGCGGCCGAGCTGCAGAGCTTCCTCGACCGCGGCGACTTCAAGGCCGTGAAGATGCGGGTCGGCGCCGGCGACGGTACGCTCGACCATTCGATCCGACGTGTCCATGCCGCGCGCGAGGGGCTGGGCGAGCATATCGACATCATGTGCGATGCGCATGGCACCTGGACCGTGGCCGAGGCCAAGCGCTTCTGCCGCGCGGTCGCGGATTGCAACATCGGTTGGCTCGAGGAGCCGGTGACCGCGGACGACAAGCGCGGCCAGGCGGAGATCCGGGCGGCGACCGACATCCCGATCGCGAGCGGCGAGTCCGAATTCACCCGCTTCGACTTTCGCGATCTGATCGAGCTGCGCGCGGTTGATATTCTCCAACCTGACCTGTCGATCGCCGGCGGCATCACCGAAGCTGTGCGCATCGAGGCTCTGGCAGCCGCGCATCAGCTCCGCTTCGCGCCCCACCTCTGGGGCGGCGCCCTGACCTTCGCCGCCGGCCTGCACGTCGCCGCAGTCGCGACCAGCGGCTTCATCCTGGAATACTCGCTCGGCGCCAATCCGATGCTGCACGAGCTCGCGATCGAGGACTTCCCGGTGGTCCAGGGTCAGATCGAGATCCCGGACCGACCGGGCCTGGGGGTCACGATCGACGAGACCTTCGTCGAGCGTTACCGGCTCCGCTGATCGCGCCGTCGGGCGGGGGCTCCGCGCTCAACTCGCTTCTGCCAGGCGAGCGGCTTGGTCCTCGGCGATCAGGGCATCGATCATCTCGTCCAGCGCCTCGCCGTTCAGAACCTTCTCGAGTTTGTAGAGGGTCAGGTTGATGCGATGGTCGGTGCACCGGCCTTGCGGGAAATTGTAGGTTCGGATGCGCTCGGAGCGGTCGCCCGAGCCGACCTGGCCGCGCCGGTTCGCCGCCCGCTCAGCATCGCGCGCCGCCCGCGCACGGTCGTAGAGGCGCGCCCGTAGCACCCGCAGCGCCTTGGCCTTGTTCTTGTGCTGCGATTTCTCGTCCTGCTGGACGACCACGATCCCGGTCGGCAGATGGGTGACCCGGACCGCGCTGTCGGTCGTATTCACCGACTGACCGCCCGGTCCGCTCGCTCGAAAGACA
>DATAOG010000661.1:0-16669 GCA_036265855.1 Geminicoccaceae bacterium
CGACCTTCTCGTCGAGCACCTTGGGCAGCACGTAGACCTTGTTCTCGTAGCGCTCGCCGTGCTGCCAGAGCTCGATCTGCGCCAGCACCTGGTTGGTGAACGACGCGCTCATCACGAAGCTCGGATGGCCGGTGGCGCAGCCCAGATTGACCAGCCGGCCCTTGGCCAGCACGATGATCTTCTTGCCGTCGGGGAACTCGACCTGATCGACCTGCGGCTTGACCTCGTCCCATTTCAGATTGCGCAGCGCGCTGATCTCAATCTCGGTATCGAAGTGACCGATGTTGCAGACGATGGCACCATCCTTCATCGCCCGCATGTGGTCGAGCGTGATCACGCCCTTGTTGCCGGTCGCGGTGACGAAGATGTCGCCGATCGGCGCGACGTCGTCCATGGTCACGACCTGATAGCCTTCCATTGCCGCCTGGAGCGCGCAGATCGGGTCGATCTCGGTGACCATGACCCGCGCCCCCTGGCTGCGCATCGACTCCGCCGAGCCCTTGCCGACGTCGCCGAAGCCGCAGACCACCGCGACCTTGCCCGCGATCATCACGTCGGTCGCGCGCTTGATGCCGTCGACCAGGCTCTCGCGCACGCCGTAGAGGTTGTCGAACTTGGACTTGGTGACCGAATCGTTGACGTTGAACGCCGGCGCCTTGAGAGTTCCGGCCCGCTGCATCTCGTAGAGCCGGTGCACTCCGGTCGTGGTCTCCTCCGACAGGCCGCGCACCTCGGCCATGAGCTCTGGATACTCGTCGTGCATGATCTTGGTCAGATCGCCGCCGTCGTCGAGCAGCATGTTCGGCCGCCAGCCGTCCGGCGCCTCGATCGTCCGGCGGATGCACCAGTCATAGTCCTCCTCGGTCTCGCCCTTCCACGCGAACACCGGGACGCCCTGATCGGCGATCGCCGCGGCGGCTTGGTCCTGGGTCGAGAAGATGTTGCACGAGCTCCACCGGACCGAGGCGCCGAGGTGGCGAAGCGTGCGGATCAGGACCGCGGTCTGCACGGTCATGTGCAGGCAGCCGGCGATCCGTGCGCCCTTCAGGGGCTGGCGGTCGCGGTACTCCTCGCGGAGCGCCATCAGGCCGGGCATTTCCTTTTCGGCGATCGCGATTTCCTTGTGCCCCCACCCGGCGAGGCCGAGGTCGGCGACCTTGTAGTCGGTGAAGCTGGTCATTGCGGCTCTTTTGCGTCGAGGGGAAAACGACGCATCGCGGCGCGGGCCGCAGGCGCGGCCGCCAGGAGCGCCGCCTCGATGCGCCGCCCGCTTTAACCACAAGCGGCCGCAGCCGGCAAGCCGGCCCGACCGCACCCGGCGATGGCGCCGCAGCTGCAGCGCGGCGTGACCGGCCCGTCTGGGCGGGTTGCCGATGCGCATTATGTTCTCTGGAAGCAGGCAATCGAGGCCAGGGGACAGCAACCGAAAGACGGGGTCGACATGAAGCTCCAGGTCAACGGGCAAACCCACGAGGTCGAGGTCGAGCCGGACACGCCGCTGCTCTGGGTGCTGCGGGACACGCTCGGGCTGACCGGCACCAAGTACGGCTGCGGCATCGCCCAGTGCGGCGCCTGCACCGTGCACGTCGACGGCATGGCGATGCGGTCCTGCATCGCGCGCGCGGCCGACTGCGAAGGCAGCGAGATCACGACCATCGAGGGCGTCTCGGGCAAGGCCGCGAACGCGGTGCAGACCGCCTGGCAGCAGCTCGACGTGCCCCAGTGCGGTTACTGCCAGTCGGGTCAGATCATGACCACGATCGCGCTGCTCTCGGAAATGGGGAAGCCCTCGGACGCCGACATCGACCGCGGGCTTGCCGGCAACATCTGCCGCTGCGCCACCTACCACCGGATTCGCGCTGCCGTGCACGAGGCGGCACGCTTGATGGAGGCCTGAGCCATGCGCGCGATCGAGCAGCACCGCGCCCCGGCAGCCGCCATGGCCAGCCGCCGCCAGTTCCTGATCGGCGCCGCCGCGGCCGGCGCCGGGCTCACGATCGGCTTCGCCATTCCGCTCGGACCGGCGGCGCGCGCCGCGGCGGCGAATCCCGATCTCGTCAACCCGATCAACGCCTACCTCAGGATCGCACCGGACGGCACCGTGACCGTGCTGTCGGCGCACATGGACGGCGGGCAGGGGATCTACACCGGGGTCGCGACCCTGGTCGCCGAGGAGCTCGACGCCGACTGGTCGAAGCTCCGGGTCGAGGGGGCTGCCGGCAATCCGAAGCTCTACGGCAACCTCACCTGGGGCGGCAAGGTCCAGGGCACCGGCGGCTCCTCGAGCACGGCGAGCTCCTGGGAACGCTACCGCCAGGCGGGCGCGCTCGCGCGCGCGATGCTGGTCCAGGCCGCGGCCGACGCCTGGCAGGTGCCGGCAGGCGAGATCCGGGTCGAGAACGGCGTGCTCAGCCATCCGTCCGGGAAATCCGCGACCTTCGGCGAGCTCGCCGACCGCGCCGCACAGGCAGCGCCGCCCGAGCACGTCAAGCTGAAGGAGCCGCAGGCCTGGGTCTACATCGGCAACGACCGGCTGCGCCGGGTGGATTCGGTCGCCAAGAGCACCGGTCAGCAGCGCTTCCCGATCGACGTGCGGCTGCCGGACATGCTGACCGCGGTGCTCGCCCGGCCGCCGTTATTCGGCGCCCAGGCGAGGTCGTTCGACGCCTCGGCGACCCGGCAGGTCAAGGGCGTGGTCGACGTGGTCGAGACCCCGCGCGGGATCGCGGTCGTGGCCAGGGACACCTGGTCGGCGCTCAAGGGCCGGGATCTTTTGACCGTCGAGTGGGACCAGAGCAGAGCCGAGACCCGCGGCACCGCCGAGCTGATGGCCGAGTACAAACGGCTGGCGCAGGGCGAGGCGGCGGTCGCCCGCCGGAACGGCGACGTCAAGGGCGCGCTCGCCGGCGCCGCCAAGGTGATCGAAGCCGAGTTCGAGTTTCCCTATCTCGCGCACGCGGCCATGGAGCCGCTGGATGCGGTCGCGCGCTATCAGGACGGCACGCTCGAGATCTGGGCCGGGCACCAGATGCCCGATCTGTACCAGGCGGTCGGCGCCAGGATCATGGGCATCGAGCCCTCGAACGTGAAGCTGCACGTGATGACGCCCGGCGGCTTCTTCGGCCGGCGCGCGGTCGCCGACGCGGACGTGATCGTCGAGGTCGTGAGCGTGCTCAAGGCGACCGGCGCCAAGGCGCCGATCAAGGTGCAGTGGACCCGCGAGGACGACATGGCCGGCGGCCGCTACCGGCCGATGTACTACCACAAGCTCACAGGCGGCCTCGACGCGGCTGGCCGGCTCGTGGCCTGGCAGCAGCGGATCGTCGGGCAGTCGATCCTGGCCGGCACGCCGTTCGAGCGCATGATGGTCAAGGACAGCGTCGATCCGACCTCGGTCGAAGGTGCCGCGACCTTGCCCTACGCCGTCCCCAACCTGCTGGTCGACCTCGTGACCACCGACGTCAAGGTGCCGGTGCTCTGGTGGCGCTCGGTCGGCTCGACCCACACGGCCTACTCGACCGAGGTCTTCATCGACGAGCTGGCGGCCGCGGCCGGGCGGGACCCGGTCGCGTTCCGCCGCGAGCTGCTCGCGGGCCATCCGCGCCACCTCGGCGTGCTCGAGCTGGTCGTCGACAAGTCAGGCTGGGGAACGCCCGCGCCCGAAGGCCGCTTCCGCGGCGTCGCGGTCCACGAATCCTTCAAGACCTACGTCGCGCAGGTGGCCGAGATCTCGCTCGCGCAAGACGGCGCCATCAGGGTCGAGCGGGTGGTCTGCGCGGTCGACTGCGGGATCGCGGTCAATCCGGACATCGTCAGGGCACAGATGGAGGGCGGCATCGGCTTCGGTCTCGGCGCCATCCTGAAGGGCGAGATCACGCTCGAGGGCGGCCAGGTGCAAGAGACCAACTTCGACCGCTACCAGATGCTGACGATCGCCGAGATGCCCAAGATCGAGGTCCACATCGTGCCCTCGAGAGAGCCCCCGACCGGGGTCGGCGAGCCCGGCGTGCCGCCGATCGGGCCGGCGCTCGCCAATGCGGTGTTCGCCGCGACCGGCAGGCGGGTGCGGGTGCTGCCGTTCAGTCGTCACGAGTTCGGCACCGCCTGAGCGGACGCGGGCCCCTCCTTAGCCGGGCCCGCGCCGTTCCTTCCAGAACCGGCAGGATCACCTCGCCAGAGCACGGAACTGGAGCCATGACCATGCAGAAATCGGTGATCCTCGGGTCTGTCGGCATCCTGCTGGCGCTGATGGCGTCACCTACCGGTCGGGCTCAGGGCAAACCCGAGGACCTGAGACCGGCAAGCGCCTTCGACGGCATCGCCGACCCGGCGGAGCGGTCGCGCGCGCTGTTCACCGAGGCCGAGAAGGTCATTCTGAACCCCCGCTGCGTCAACTGCCACCCGGCGGGCGATCGCCCGCGCCAGGGCGACGACAGCCACCTGCACCTGCCCATGGTCGTGCGCGGCGATGCCGATTTCGGCGCCGCCGGGCTGCACTGCAACACCTGCCATCAGGCGCGGAACAACGACCGGGCGCATGTGCCGGGCCATCCGGAGTGGCGTCTCGCCCCGATCGAGATGGCCTGGTACGGCAGGTCGCCCGCCGAGGTCTGCGCCCAGATCAAGGACCCCGAGCGCAACGGCGGCCGGACGCTTGCCGAAATTCACGCGCACATGGCCAGCGATTCGCTGGTCGGCTGGGGCTGGCATCCGGACGCCGGCCGCACGCCCGCCCCTGGCACCCAGGCGCGCTTCGGCGAGCTGGTCAAGGCCTGGATCGAGACCGGCGCCGAGTGCCCGGCGAGCTGAGGTGCGGCGTCGCCGCCTGGCCTAGTCTTCGTCGAAGCCGCGCGCGACCAGGGCTGCCAGAGCTTCGAGCGCGGGCTCAGCCTCGCGTCCGCGCGCCCGGATCTCGAGGCAAGCGCCGGCGGCCGCCGCGAGCAGCATCAGACCGAGAATCGAGGTGCCGCCGACGACGAGATCGCCCTTGACGACCTCGATCTCGGCCACGAACTGCTCGGCGACGTTGACGAATCGGGCGGCGGCCCGGGCGTGCAGGCCGCGGCGGTTGACGATCGTCACCAGGCGGCGCCGGACCCCGTCCGAGGGTGGAGCGGAGCCTGCCGCCGGCGCGCTCATTTGCGGGCCGCGCCGGTTCCGACCTTGAGCAGCGTGCTTGCGACGTTGATGTATTTGCGGCCGGCCTCCTGCGCGCTGGTCACCGCGGCCTCGAGCGGCTCGCTCTCGCGCACGCTCGCGAGCTTGATCAGCATCGGCAGGTTCACCCCTGCGATCACCTCGATCTTGCCCTTGTCCATGATCGAGATCGCGAGATTGGAGGGCGTGCCGCCGAACATGTCGGTCAGCAGAATCACGCCGGCGCCGTCATCGACCGCCTCGACCGCGGCCAGGATGTCGCGGCGGCGCTGCTCGATGTCATCCTCGGGACCGATCGAGACCGCGCGCACGTTGAGCTGATTGCCGACCACATGCTCGGTCGCGGCGATGAACTCCTCGGCGAGACGGCCGTGGGTGACCAGGACCAAGCCGATCATGGAGGACGCTCCTGCGGGGCCTAGGAGGCGCGGGCCCGAGACGCCGCGGTCTCGAAGACGGAGGGCTCGGCGGCGGGCGCCGCGTGGTCCGCCGCCCTGGTCTCGCGGCCCGCGTCCGGCGCCTCGGGGCTCGCTTCCGGCGTGTCGCGGTGCTGGACCACGGCCAGCCGGCCGAAGCGGCGCAGCAGCGCGGCGAAGCTCTCGGCGACGACCACCGAACGGTGGCGGCCGCCGGTGCAGCCGAACGCGATCGTGAGATAGCTCTTGCCTTCCTTCTGATAGAGCGGCAGGAGCGGCATCAGCAGCTCCTCGAGGCGGGTCATCAACAGCGGGAAGGCGGGATCGGCCTCGACGTAGGCGCGCACCCGCGGGTCGGTGCCGGTCAGCGGCCGGAGCTCGTCGACATAGTGCGGGTTGGCGAGAAACCGCACATCGAACACCAGATCCGCCTCGCGCGGCACGCCGTGGCGGTACGCGAACGAGATCACCGACAGGGCCGGCTGAGCGGTCCTCGCCTCGCCGAAGTGGCCGGCGATCAGCTGGCGCAGGCCGGCCGGCGACAGCTGCGAGGTGTCGATCACGAGGTCGGCGCATTCGCGCAACGGCGTCATCAGCTGCCGCTCGCGCGCGATGCCGTCGGTCGCCGGCCGATCGGGGCTGAGCGGATGGCGTCGCCGGGTCTCGGTGAAGCGTCGCCTGAGGATCTCGTCGTCGCAGTCGAGAAACAAGAGCCTCAGGTTCGAGCCGCGGCTCTTCGCCCTCTCCGCCAGCTGACGGCAAAGCTTTTGCGGATCGAAAGCGCGGGTGCGGCAGTCGATGCCGATCGCGACGTCCCGCTCGACCCGATTGCCGGGCCGGATCAGCGTGCCGAGCAGGGTCACCGGCAGATTGTCGACCGCCTCGAAGCCCAGATCCTCGAGGTCCTTCAATGCGGAGGTCCTGCCCGCGCCGGACATGCCGGTCACCAGAACGATCCGGCTCATGGGAGGCTCGGGTCGATCGGCTCGGCGGTCAGCGCCAGCCGGACCTTGGCGACCGCCGAGGGCGCGCGCGGGTCGAGCCGCAGACACGGCAAGGACAGGCCGAGCAGCCGGTACGGCTCGGGTCGCGGCAGGCGTCGCAGGGCCGCATCGGGATCCAGTTCGACGACGAGCCGCAGACGGCCTTCCGCGCACCACGGCAGCCGCACGATGCCGAAGCCGCGCACCTCGAGCAGGCCGGCGAGCGCCGGCGGCGGCCGGCCGAACAAGAGGTCGCCCCGGCGCTCGACCATCAACCGGTCGTCGGCCACCAGCCGCGCGCCGGCATCGATCAGGCGCAGCGCCAGGTCGGACTTGCCGCTGCCCGAGCCCCCGAGCAGAACGATCCCGGACTCGTCCAGCGCGACGCAGCTGGCGTGCAACCCGGTCGCCGCCGGGCCCGAGTGGATGATGCCGGCCCGGCCCGACGTTTCGACCAAGCGGATCTTTGCGGCGTCACGCCGCATGGGACTCCGGCTTCTGGGTCAGCAGTCGATAGACCGCGTCGCGATTGGCCTCCTGGCGCAGCCGTTGCCGAAGTCCCGGGTCCCGGAGCAGCCGCGAGATCCGGGCGAGTGCCTTCAGGCTGTCGGCATCGGCCGAATCGGGCGCCAGCAGCAGGAAGATCAGGTCGCTCGGCTGGTCGTCCAGCGATTCGAAATCGACCGGCTCCTCGAGCCGGGCGAACAGGCCGACCAATCGATTGAGCCCGGGCAGGCGGGCGTGCGGGATCGCGATGCCGTGGCCGATCCCGGTCGTGCCCAGGCGCTCGCGCTCGATCAGGGCATCGAGGAGCTGCTGCGGCGCGATGCCGAGCGCGGCCGCGGCGTGCTGCGACAGCTCCTTCAGGACCTGTCGCTTGCTGTTGCAGTTCTTGAGATCGAGGATGATCCCGTTGGGGGCGATGATGTGAGCGAGCTCGACCATAGGACGACCGAAGTGCTCGGCGCTAACCCTTTAGAACCAGATCACCGGGGAGGGCGCCGCAGACCCGCCGGTGATCGAACCGCCGCGCCGCGGCAAAACCATGCCGTCGGCGCCCGGTCGATCCTGGCGAAATCGTCGCGCGCCGGATCCCGTCGGTGGCCAAACGGGTGCCTCTCGGCAAAGTTCCCGTTCGCCGCGGATCGTGGCCTTGCGCTGGCAAAGGTGGCCTCCCTCGGCACGTCTTCTGGCGCCCGACGTGTCACGGTCTGACCGTCGGCGAAGATGGGCCCAAACGAGGAGTTAGGCAAGCCTTAATGCCTTTGTTCGGCGACGCTGGACCGACGACGGGATGCCCAGCGAGTCGCGGTACTTGGCGACGGTCCGGCGGGCGATCGCGACGCCCTCGGCCCGTAGTGCGGCGACCAGCTGGTCGTCGGAGAGCACGTCGTCCGGGTCCTCGCGCTCGATCATCGCCTTCATCTGCTGGCGGATCGCCTCCGCGGAATGGCTGTCGTCGCCATTGGTGCCCGGCAGCGCATTGGAGAAGAAATATCTGAACGGAAAGTTGCCGCGCGGGGTCGCGACGTACTTATCGGCGGTCGCGCGCGACACCGTGCTCTCATGGAGCTCCGTCGCGGCGGCGATGTCGCGCAGCACCAGCGGCCGCAGACGGTGGACGCCGTGCTGCAGGAAGGGCAGCTGCCGGGCGACCACGGCCTCGGCCACGCGCAGCACGGTCCGGGCGCGCTGGTCGAGGGCCTTGACCAGCCAGTTGGCCGACTGCAGCCGCTCGCTGACGTATTCCCTCGCGCGCTTGTCCGTGGTCCGGCGTGCGAGCTCGATGTGATACGCCCGATTGACCAGGACCCTGGGCAGCGTGGCGCTGTTGAGCTCGACCCGCCAGCCGCCGCCCGGCATCGGCAGCACGAAGATGTCGGGCACGACCGCCTCGATCGGATCCTGCGCGAAGGCGAGGCCCGGCTTCGGGTTGAGCGCCTTGAGCTCGGCGATCATCTCGGGCAGGTCGTCGGGCAGCACGCCGCAGGCCTTGATCAGCGCCTGGAAATCGGCCTGCGCCAGAAGGTCGAGGCGGTCGATCAGCACGGCCATCGCCGGATCGAGCCGGTCCCGGTCGCGCAGCTGCAGTGCCAGGCACTCCTGGAGCGAGCGCGCGAACACGCCCGGCGGGTCGAACTGCTGCACGCGCCGGAGCACCGCCTCGACCTCCGCGCACGGGCAGCCGAGCCGTTCCGCAACCGCGTCCAGCCTCTCGCGGAGGTAGCCCGCCTCGTCCAGAAGATCGATCAGATGCAGCCCGATCAGCCGCTCCGGCCCGGCCGGAAGATCCAGCTGGAGCTGCCCGATCAGATGCTCGCGCAAGGTCGGCGGCCGGCTCAGGTGCGTCTCGAGATCGAGCGCCTGATCGTCGAAATCGAGACTGCCGCCCCGGCCGACCGGCAGCAGGGCGCCGAAGCCCAGGCCGGCGAGCTCGGGCTGCGCGAACGGCTCCGGCCAACCGTCGTCGCTCGCTCCCGACCAGCCATCCCCGGGTCCGCCGTCGGCAGCCAACGCGAGCCCACCATCAAGCTCCGGGTCGGCGCCGCCGGCAGGCGCGGTCTCGACCGGCGCCGGATCGGGCCCGGCCTCGCCCTCCTCCGGCTGCGGCTCCTCCTGCCGTTCGAGCAACGGGTTCTGCTCGAGCTCGCGCTCGACATAGGCCGCCAGCTCGAGGTTCGAGAGCTGCAAGAGCTTGATCGCCTGCTGCAGCTGGGGCGTCATCACCAAACTCTGGCTCTGACGCAGATCGAGGCGGAGAGACAGTGACATGGACGGCCGGCCTAGAGCGAGAACCGGTCCCCAAGATAGACCCGGCGCACGCCCTCGTGCGCGACGATCTCGGCCGGCGCGCCCTCCATCAGGACCTGCCCCTCGTGCAGGATGTAGGCGCGATCGATGATGTCGAGGGTGTCGCGCACGTTGTGGTCGGTGATCAGCACGCCGATCCCGCGGTCCTTGAGATGGGCGACCAGAGCTCGGATCTCGGTGACGTTGATCGGGTCGATGCCGGCGAGCGGCTCGTCCAGCAGCATGAAGCTCGGCTCGGAAGCGAGCGCGCGCGCGATTTCGACCCGGCGGCGCTCGCCGCCCGAGAGTGCTAGCGCCGGCGCGCGGCGCAGGTGCGCGAGCGAGAATTCGGCCAGCAGCTCGTCCAGGCGCGCCTCCCGCTGGCTGCGCGCCGGTTCCGTGACTTCGAGCACCGCCCGGATGTTGTCCTCGACCGACAGCCCGCGAAAGATCGACGCCTCCTGGGGCAGATAGCCGATCCCGAGCCGGGCCCGACGGTACATCGGCAACGGCGTGATGTCGGCGCCGTCCAGGCTGACGGTGCCGTAGTCGGCGTGCAGCAGGCCGGTGATGATGTAGAAGCACGTCGTCTTGCCGGCGCCGTTCGGGCCGAGCAGGCCGACCGCCTCGCCGCGATGGACCTCCAGGCTGACGTCGCGCACGACCTGGCGGCCCTTGAACTGCTTGCCGAGATTGTGCGCGGCGAGGCCGCCGTCGCCGGCGATCAGCTGCGGCCGCCCGTTCCGGGCGGGCTGCGCCGCCGGGTTGACCGCCTCGGCCGATCGGGTCCGCAGTGCCATGGCCTGGGCTACTGGGTCGTCGACGGCGCCGGCGCCGCGGACCCGCGCTGCTTAGGAGTGCCAGGCGTCGTCTCGGCCTCCGCCCCCGCCGGACCGGCGGCAGGCGCGGTCCGCGGCACGAACAGCGCGCGCACCCGTTTGGCCGGGGCGCCGTCGGAAGCGGGCGGCGCGGCCGCGAGCACGCGCGAATGGCCGCTGGTCAGATCGACCTCGAGCCGGTCGCCGCGGATCACATCGTCGCCCTGGGTCAGCACCACCGAGCCGTTGAGCGTGACCTGATCGCTCGCGACATCGTAGACGCCCCGCTCGCCCTGCGCGGTCTGGCTGGGCGACGACAGGAAGACATTGCCTTCGGCCTCGATCCGGCGGATCGAGCCGTTGCCGGCGGCGCTCTGACCATCGCCTTTGGCCGGAGCGGCGTTCTGACCATCGCCTTTGGCCGAGGCGGCGCTCTGACCATCGCCTTGGCCCGAGGCAGCGCTCTGACCATCGCCTTTGGCCGGAGCGGCGCTCTGACCGTCGCCTTTGGCCGGAGCGGCGTTCTTACCGTCGCCTTTGGCCGGAGCGGCGGTCGGCCCATCGCCATTGTAGAAGACGCGGAGCCGGTCGGCGCTCAGCACCATGTCGCCCTGCACCGCGTCGACGTTGCCGGTGAAGGTGGCGATCCGGTCCGGCTGCACGACGTCCAGACGATCGGCCGTGATCTCGATCGGCAGGCTCTTGTCGTGCTGAACGGTCTGAGCACCCACCGCCGCGGGCACGAGCAGCGCCGCGCCGAGCGCGGCGGCCAGCGCTGCGCCAAAGCCGGCACCCCGGCCCGAGCCATGCGCGGGGCGAGCGCGAAGCACGGTCAGGACGCCTCCTGGCGCACGCCCCGCGGCGGCAGGGTCACCTTGACCCGGCCTTCGAAGTGCAGCAGATCGCCCTTGTCCCGGATCTCGAACCGATCGGCGGAAAGCGTGCCGGTCGGTCCGGAGCCCTGGATCGGCTGCTCGCCGATCACCCCGCCATCCTTCAGGTTGATGTGCGCGCGCTCGGTGTCGAAGCGGTAGCCGTCGCTCGTGGTCAGCTCGACGCCCTGCATCAGGTCCAACTTGGCGGCCGCCCGGTCGTAGAGGCCGCTGCGGGCGACCAGGTTCAGATCGCGCGGGCCGTCAGAGGTGAGCGCGCCGGCAGGATGGTCGAGCTTGATCCGGTTGGGCTGCTTCGGATCGGCATAGGCCGAGGTCGCGGTCAGCTCGTAGGGCTCGTCATTCTTGGTCCGCCCGACGTAGCGCGGATTGTGCATCAGCATGACGTCGGCGCCGTCGATCTGACCATTGGCGAAAATCGGAACGATCAGCCCACCGGCGGCGCCCATCAGCTGCGGCCAGGCCGCGACCAGCGCGACCAGGCTGAGCGCGAGCGCCGGCAGCAGGTAGCGCAGGAGCTCGATCAGGCGGCTGTAGCGGCGGTGCGCCGGGATGTTGCGCCGCGCGCGCCGCACGCGCCGGCCCATCTCGAGCGTGGCGGTCTGTCTCATGCGACGCCCGCGCGCAGGCAGTCGTGCATGTGGAGCGCGCCGACCGGCCGACCGTTCTCGACCACGAAGATCACCGTGAACGGCCGCTCGGACTGGTTCATCACCGCCAGCGCCTCCGCGGCCAGCGCCTGGGGGCGGATCGTCCTGGGCCCGGGGGTCATGACCTCGACCGCGGGGCGCTCGAGCAGAGCCGGGCTCATGTGCCGCCTGAGATCGCCGTCCGTGATGATCCCGGCCAGTCCGCCCCGGCCATTCAGCACGCCGACGCACCCGAGCCGCTTGGCGGTCATCTCGAGCAAGACCTCGGACATCCGGGCCTCGAGGCCGACCAGCGGCAGCTCGCTGCCCGAATGCATCAGCTGATCGACCCGCACCAGGCGCCGGCCGAGCTTGCCGCCGGGATGCAGGAGGCCGAAATCCTGGCTGCCGAACCCGCGCCGCTCGAGCAGTGCGACCGCGAGCGCGTCGCCCAGCGCCAGCATGCTCGTGGTCGAGGTGGTCGGCGCCAGGCCCATCGGGCAGGCCTCGGGGCGCTTAGGCAGGACCAGCGCGAGATCGGCGGTCTCGGCGAGGCTGCTCGGCTTCCGGCCGACGATCGCGAGCAGCGGGATCGCGAACCGGCGGCTGTAGGCGACGATGTCGGCGAGCTCGGGCGTCTCCCCGGAATTCGAGAGCGCCAGGACCACGTCCTGGGCCGTGAGCATGCCGAGATCGCCGTGGCTCGCCTCGGCCGGATGGACGTAGAGCGCCGGCGTGCCGGTCGAGGCGAGCGTGGCCGCGATCTTGCGGCCGATGTGCCCGCTCTTGCCCATGCCGGTGACCACGACCCGGCCGCGCGCCGCTGCCAGCTGCTCGATGAACCGCTCGAAAGTGCCATCCAGCGCCTCGGCCAGAGCCGAGAGCGCCTCCGACTCGGTCCGGAGGACGCGGCGCGCGACCGCGACCGCCGCGCTCCCGGGCACGGGACTGAGGTTGACGGCTTGATAGGCGGCAGCGCTCATCCCTGACTCCTGGCTCGCACAGCTGGGCGGCCGCTCGGGGTAGCTCGCAACGAGCACGACCCGCCGGCGGCCCCGGGATGCCAAGCCAGGCGTGCCGCCCGGGATCTGAGGGTCCACGGTTGAGGCGACAATATGCCCATCACGACCGGTGGCGTCAACGCGACCGGCCAACGCAGGCCCGCTGCCCGTTCAGTAGGCGAAGATGTCGTCATCGGCCCAGCCGGCCAGATCGAGCTCGACGCGGTGCGGCAGGAAATCGAAGCAGGCGCGCGCCAGCGCCGTCCGGCCGTCGCGTTCGAGCATCGCGCTCAGGCGCTCGCGCAGGCGATGCAGATAGAGGACGTCGTTGGCGGCGTAGGTCAGCTGCGCCTCGCTCAGCTCGGCAGCGCCCCAGTCCGAGCTCTGCATCTGCTTTGAGAGATCGACGCCGAGCAGCTCCTGGCAGAGCTCCTTGAGCCCGTGGCGGTCGGTGTAGGTGCGGGCGAGCCTGGACGCGATCTTGGTGCAAAAGACCGGCCGCGCGCTGACGCCGAGATAGCGCCGCAGGACCGCGAGGTCGAAGCGGGCGAAATGGAACAGCTTCTCGATGCCCGGGTTGCCCAGCAGGCGCTCGAGATTGGGCGCGTCATAGCGCCCGGCGCGGAAGCGCACCAGATGGCAGTCGCCATCGCCGGCCGACAGCTGGACCAGGCAGAGTCGGTCGCGCGCCGGCCTCAGGCCCATGGTCTCGGTGTCGACCGCAACCACCCGCCCGAGCTCGACGCCCGCCGGCAGATCCCCCTCATGTAGGCTGATCGACATCGTTGATTGATGCACCCCGACCCGGCGCTTCGCCGACTTGCCGCCCGGCCGTATCAGGCGCGGTCGGCCCGCGGGATCTAGCCCGCTGCCAGTAAACCCCGGCTTAATCGGGGCCGACCTCCGGCCCGTCCCAATCGAGGCCGACGAGCGGATGGTGCCCAGGAGAGGACTCGAACCTCCACGGCCTTGCGACCGCTAGCACCTGAAGCTAGTGCGTCTACCAATTCCGCCACCTGGGCCCGGAGGTGCGCCCGATGTAAGCCGTCTTGCCGGCACCGTCAACCGCGATGCCGGGCGGCTGGAGACGCTTTGGAACGCGCGCTCCCGGACGTTTTCTTTTCCGGAGCCCGCCTTATAGTTTGGCCGCTCGACCACGCGCGGGATCGCCGGACCCCTGGCGCCCCGGGAGGCAGCCATGCGCAACCGGCTGATCACGATTTTCGGCGGCACCGGGTTCATCGGCGGCCACCTCGTGCGCCGGCTGGCGGCGCGCGGTGCCAGGCTGTTGGTGATCAGCCGCGACCCGGCGCAGGGCGCCCGGCTGCAGCCGATGGGCAACGTCGGCCAGATCGTGGTCGAGCGCGCCGATCTCGGCAGCGAGGCAGGGCTAGGCCGGGCGATCGACGGAGCGTTCGCGGTCATCAACCTGATCGGGATCCTGTACGAGACCCGGCGGCAGACGTTCCAGGCGATCCACGCCGAGCTGCCCGGCCGGATCGCGAAGGTCGCCGCGGCCGCCGGCGTGCAGCGGCTGGTGCAGGTTTCCGCGGTCGGTGCCGATCCTGATTCTGCGAGCGCCTACGCGCGCAGCAAGGCCGAAGGCGAGCGGGCGGTGCGCGAGGCGTTCCCGCGGGCGACGATCCTCAGGCCGAGCATCGTGGTCGGCCCGAGGGACGGCTTTTTCAATCGCTTCGCGGCCATGGCGCGGCTGCTCCCGGCGCTGCCGTTGATCGGCGGCGGCCGGACCCGCTTCCAGCCGGTCTACGTCGGTGACGTCGCGGAGGCGATCGTCGCGGCGCTCGAGCGCGACGACGCCCCGGGGCGGACCTATGAGCTCGGCGGACCCCGGGTCTACAGCTTTGCCGAGCTGATGCGCTACATGCTGCAGGTGATCGGGCGCCGCCGGCTGCTGGTGCCGATCCCGTTCGAGCTCGCGATGCTGCTGGCGCGGCTGCTCGAGCTGGCGCCGGCGCCGCCGCTCACCCGCGATCAGGTCGAGCTTCTGAAGACCGACAACGTCATCGCGGGCGACGCGCTCACGCTCGATCTCGGCATCACCCCGACCCCGATCGAGCTGGTCGTGCCCCAATATCTGGCTCTGTATCGGGCCGCTCGGGTGCGGGTCGTGCGCCCCTGAGGACCGCGCCAGTTCGTCCCATAACGGGACGATTTTTTTCCAGGGAGGGTATCAGCAGCCGATCCGGCGGCTTCGGTGCCAAGCGGCGACGAAAAATAGTACCATTCAGGAACTAATCGCGCGAAAACCTCTGGACGGCCTCCGCCGGGGAGCCCTATACACAGGAGCGCGCCGCCAGCAACCTTCGGGCAAATCCGCGGACGGACCGGGCGCGCAAGTCGCTCGGCCGGGGAGATCCGAGGCTCGTGACCGCCCAGATGATGCAGTTCCTCTCGGTGCCGCAGACGATGCCCGACAAGCGGGCGGTCGCCGAGCGCCGGCATGACTTCCGGGAAATCTACGACCGCTTCCGGCCGGAGCGGGCGTCCGAGCAGGCGGCGCGTTGCGAACAGTGCGGCATCCCTTTCTGCCAGGTCCACTGTCCCTTGCACAACAACATCCCGGACTGGCTCCGGATGACCGCCGAGGGCCGGCTCGAGGAAGCCTACGAGCTCGTCGCGGCGACCAACAACCTGCCCGAGATCTGCGGCCGGATCTGCCCCCAGGACCGGCTGTGCGAGGGCAACTGCGTGATCGAGAAGGGGTTCGAATCGGTCACGATCGGCGCGGTCGAGAAGTACATCACCGAGGTCGCGTTCGAGCAGGGCTGGGTCAAGCCGCCGCGGCCGGCGCGCCAGCGGTCGGAATCAATCGGCGTGATCGGCGCCGGCCCCGCCGGTCTCGCGGTCGCCGAGCAGCTGCGCAGGCGCGGCTATCAGATCGACGTCTACGACCGCCACGACCGGATCGGCGGCCTGCTGATCTACGGGATTCCGAACTTCAAGCTGGAGAAGCTCGCGGTCGAGCGCCGGGCCAGGCTGCTCGCCGATGGCGGCATCCGGTTCCATCTGCACACCGAGGTCGGCAGCGAGGTCGCCTTCGACGAGCTGCGTCTGCGCCATGACGCGCTGTTCATCGGCACCGGCGTCTACCGGGCACGCGACATCGCGATGCCCGGGGTCGGCCTCGACGGCGTGGTCCCGGCGCTCGACTATCTGGTGGCGAGCAACCGCAAAGGTCTGGGCGACCCGGTGCCGGCGTTCGATTCGGGCGTGCTCAACGCGGCCGGCAAGCGCGTGGTCGTGATCGGCGGCGGCGACACCGCGATGGACTGCGTGCGCACCGCGGTCCGCCAGGGCGCGCTCTCGGTCCGGTGCCTCTACCGGCGCGACCGGGCCAACATGCCGGGCTCGATGCGCGAGGTCAGGCACGCCGAGGAGGAGGGCGTCGAGTTCCTCTGGCAGGCGGCCCCCGAGGCCTGTCTCGGCGATCGGCGGGTGAGCGGCGTGCGGGCGGTCCGGATGCGGCTTGGCGCCCCCGACGCCAGCGGCCGCCAGCGGCCCGAGCCGATCCCGGACTCGAGCTTCGTGGTCGAGGCCGATCTCGTGATCAAGGCTCTGGGCTTCGATCCCGAGGACCTGCCGGCGCTGTTTGGCGCGCCGGAGCTGCAGGTGACCCGCTGGGGCACCGTGCGGATCGACTGGCAGACCATGATGACGCCGTTGGACGGCGTGTTCGCGGGCGGCGACATCGTGCGCGGCGCCTCGCTCGTGGTCTGGGGCGTCCGCGACGGCCGCGACGCCGCCGAGGGCATGCACGACTATCTGCAGGCGCGCTCACCGCAGCTCGCCGCGGCGTCTTGAGGAGGGCCACGATGACGATCGACACCGGGGGCGAATCCGGCCGGCGCTTCGTCGAGCGGTACCCCGCCAACGCCCGCCACCTGGCGGCACACGGCCTGTACGATCCGGCCAGCGAGCACGACGCCTGCGGGGTGGGCTTCGTCGCTGCGATCGACGGCCA
>DATAOG010000662.1:0-12173 GCA_036265855.1 Geminicoccaceae bacterium
CCAGCAGCTCGACCGCGCCATCGACGCCGTCAGCGTGCAGCTCGTCGGCGAGCGGCCGCCAGGCCAGCCCCTGGGCGGTCTCCAGCAGCTCGAGATCGACCAGTCGCTGGGATCGCGGCTGCCCGACCCCGGGACTGAGCAAGGGCCAGACTTCGAGCCGGTCGCCGACCTCCGGATCGGTGAGGCGGACCAGGTGGGCAGCCTCGCCGCCGATGATCCGCAGCCGCAGGGGATCGGCCAGTCGCTCGAGCCGCACCGCCTCGGGCGGCGCCGCGGTCGCGCCGAGCACGACCCGCCAGTGCGCCCCGGCGCGCTCGACCCGGGCGGCGAGCGGTCGCTGCAGCGGGAAACGGAGCGCCGTCCCGCCGGCCGCATCGACCTGCTCACCCGGGCCGAGCCAGCCCGGGGCGACTGAAGCGAGTGGCGGCAACCGCACGTCCGACCCCGCCGCCGGCGTCGCAAAGATGCTCCAAAAGTAGCCGGCGCGCAGCAGAACTGCGGCGGCGGTCGGACGGCTGCAGACGAAATCGAGCGCGATGCCGTCTGTGATCTCGGCGGTGGTGATCTCGAGCGCAAGACCCGACGACTCAGGTTTGGGAGACGCCGCCGGTTCCGGCGGCAGGGCCTTGGCGGAAAGCGTCGTCAACGACCGCGCGTGCCCAGGTGCGGGATTCGGCGGTGCAGGTCGCGTCAGCTTCGCCTCCGGCGCCGTGGTCTGCGCTGTATGCGGCGCCTGCGCAGCAACGACCGGAGGCGCGGCCGGATCCGGCGGCGCCCGCGGCGGCTCAGGGAGATCGATCGCGACCTGCCGGCTTCCGACCTTGGAGACCTGCGCCCGCACGCCGGTCTTCAGAATCAGCCGGAGCTCGGTTCGGGCGCCGTCGACACTGGCGCTGGCCCGTTCCAGCACTGTCCGGCAGCGCTCGGCAATCATCGCCGCGTCGATGTCGGCCGCGCCCCCGAACCGGACGCGTAGCATCCGGCCTTCCGTCTCGGCGACGAAGTCGATCGGTTCCGACCAGTCGAGGCCGATCCGGAGCAGACCGTTCAGGATCCCGGTGCGCACCGCGACGGTGCTTGATGTGTCGATGCGGTGCCGGAGGTCGACGATCACGACGCGGCGGTCGTCGATCTCGAGGCTGGCGCTGACCTCGGGTGCCAGCCGGAGCACCACCTGGCGCCCGCCGGCGTCGTGCTCCAGCCCGGTCAGATATTCTCCGATCGCGTTCAGCGCCAGGCTGAAGTCGGCCGCGAACGGCCGCGCGAATCGTAGCGTCAGCTGATCCCCATGCTGCCGACTGCCGATCGCGATCGGCTCCGACCACTCGAGCACCAGGCGAGCGTGGCCCTCATGCGCGCCTGCCCGGACCTTGATCGGCTCGGGCACGGCGGCGACCGGGTTACCGGCGCCGCTGGCGAAACCCAGGATCGTGCCGGCCAGCGCCGCCGCCAGCCTGGCGCACGCAGACGGCAGCCTCGCCTCAGGCACCGATCAAGGTCGCGATCCGCCGGCCAAGCGTCTCGACGTTGAACGGCTTGATGACATAACCGCTGACGCCGGCCTGGCGCGCCAGCGCGATGCGGTCGTCGCGGTTCTCGGCCGTGACCATGATGAACGGCAGATTCTTGAGACCCGGGTCGGCGCGCACCTGCTGCAAGAGCTCGAGGCCGTTCATGGGCGCCATGTTCCAGTCGGAGATCACGAGGCCGTACGGGCGCTCCTTGAGCTTGGCGAGCGCGGTCTGACCGTCGTGTGCCTCGTCGATCTGCTCGAAGCCGAGCTGGAGGAGAAAATTGCGAATGATCCGGATCATCGCCTGATAGTCGTCGACGATCAGAATTGGGGTGGTCGGGTCGATGGCCATGACGAACGCGCTCCTCAACGCCGACTTTCGGTCGGCCAATGCCGCCTGCGCGCTTGGGGATCAGCCGCTCCCGGTGTCAACCCCGGCGCGGATCCCAGCCGCCTCGATCTGACGCTAGGGGCCGATGTTTAAGCTTTGGTTAACCGCCGTTCGAGGGCGACGCGGCGCTCGAGGAGTCGGGGACCGCCGCGTCCAGCAGCTTGCTGCGCCTGGCCAGCTCGGTGGTGACCTGCTTGGCCTTGACCGGGTCCATCCGCGCCAGCACGTCGGCGGATTTGGGCTCGTGCATCCGCTCGACGACCTGGATCAGGACCGGCATCTCGAGGCGGTTGAAGATCTCGGCCGCGGCCTTTGCCTTCATGGTCTCGTAGATCTTGACCAGACTCCTGATTTTGGCCTCCTCGGCGGCGTCGTGCTGCTCGACGGCCTTCGCGATCTGGTTTCGCAGCTCGCTCAGCTCGGCAATCCGCGCGTCGAGGGTGGCGGCTGCGGTCTCGAGCAATGCCTGGCGCCGGTCGAGCTCTCGCGCGCGCTGATCCAGGGCCGACCGGCGCGCGGCGAGCTGCTCGAGCACCGCGACCTCACCGGCACTGATCCTGGAGGGGTCGAAATTCTCTGCGGGCGCCGCTGCATGCTCGGCGGCGCTAGCCGGGGGCGCCCGATCTTTGGGCCCGGTCGAGCCGTGTCCAGCCGGCCCGGGAGCGGGCGGGTCGGGACCGGCTGCAGGCATCGGGTCCGGATGGTCAGGCTGCGCGATCGAAATCGACGCGGAGGCCCGCGGGGACGGCGCCTGTTCGGCGGCAGGCGACCCGGCTGCAGGCCCCGGGCCGACCATGTCTGCGGCCAGCAGCCCGAGCTTGGCGAGCGCCAGGATTCCGAGTGCCGCCATGATGGTCACCGGCGCCGCCGGCCGGTGGCGCGCGTGCGGGCGCACCAGGGTCCCAGCACGCCACGGCCGCCAAGGCATCAGCGCAGCGTCCTGAGCGTGCGCTCGAGCTCGGCCCCCGCCCGCTGCGGCCCGTCACCCGCCCGCACCGGATCTGGCGCGGCGGCCGCGCCCGGTCCCCGCTGGTTACCCGGCCGGTCTCTGCTGATTTGCTCGACCAGGCGATCGGCTGCCTGCTCGCCGCGACTGATCAGGAACTGCAGATCATCGATCAGCCGCTGGGCGCTCGTCAGTTGAGCTGTCACGCGCTCGCCCGTCGTCTCGGCGGTCTGCCGGAGGCCGCCGAGAGCTGCCTCCGCGCGCCCGCTCGCGCAGTCCAACGCCGCGATCAGCCGGTCGAGCTCGCCGTCCTGCTGACGTAGCTCCGTGAACTGGCGCTGCAGCTGAAAGCCGCGCCCGAGCACCAGCAGCAGCAGGAGCACAATCAGACCGTCAACCGCCAGCGCAAGCACTACCGCGGCGCCTCGTCGCGACGGATTTTGTCCTCGATCTGGATCGCGACGTGGTCGGCGACCCGGCCGACGCGACCGCGTAGCAGCGGGACATGCCCGCAGCGGAGAATGATCGGCGTGTCCGGCTCGGCGCTCAGCGCCAGCGTCGTCCCGACCTGCAGCGCCATCACCTCGCCGAGCGGAATCGTCTGCTCCTCGAGCAGAGCCTCGAGTTCGACCGAGGTCACGAGCATCTGACGCGCGAGGTGCGATTCCCAGATCGAGTCGCGCCCGAACTTCTCGCCCATGAACATCTGCAGCAGAAGGTCGCGGACCGGCTCGAGGGTGGCATAGGGGATCAGGATCTCGAGCGGCCCACCGCGATCGTCTATCTCGATGCGCAGCCGGAACAGTACCGCGCCGTTGGTCGGGCGCGCGATGGCAGCAAAGCGCGGGTTGGTCTCGAGCCGCTCGTAGCGAAATTCAATCGCGCTGAGCGGCGCGAAGGCGGTCGCCATGTCGGCCAGCACCAGTCGGATCAGACGCTCGATCAGGGCGCGCTCGATGCTGGTGAACGGTCGACCCTCAGGCCAGGTCGGCGGGCCGCCGCGCCGGCCCCCCAGGAGCACGTCGACCATCGAGTAGATCAAAGCGCTGCTGACCGTCAGGAGCCCGAAATTGTCCCATTGCACCGCACGGAACACGGCGATCATCACGGGCAGCGGCACACCCTGGAGGTAATCGCTGAAGCGCAGCGAGCTGATGCTCTCGAGCGTCAGCTCAACGTTCTCAGAGGTGAAGTTGCGCAGGCTCGTGGTCAGGATTCGGACCAGGCGATCAAACACCACCTCGAGCATCGGCAGCCGCTCGTAGCTGACCGTGTTGTTGTCGACCAGCGCCTGGAGGCCGGAGCGGCGCGCATCGCCGCTCCGAGAGACGCCGAGCAGGCTATCGATTTCGTCCTGCTCGAGCAGGCCGGTGTCGACCCGACCAGCGCCGGTGCGCCGGACTGCGTCCTCGGCCGCATTCGCGTCCCACTCGACCGTCTCGGCTGGCGAGCCGGCGTCCCGGAGGTCACGGGGATCGGCCATCGTCGTTCGCTCAGCAACGGCCGGTCACTGGACGAGCAGCTCTCGGATCAGCACATCGTGCACCTGGGCGGGATGAACCGCGTCATTGGTGCGTGCGAGCAGCGCCTCCTTGATCCGGTAGACCCCTTCGGCGCCCTCGAGCTCCTCGGGCCGGACCGCCCGCAGATAGAGCTGGAAGCTGTCGAGGATGCGCGGCACGAACTGACGGACCAGATCGGCCTGATGTTCGCCTCGGATCTCGAGCGCAGCTGCGATCTTGAGGTAGCGCAGCCGATGGCCGCCGGCGTTGAGATTGACCAGCATGTCGGGTAGGTCGACGAAGACGATGCCGCGCGGGTCCTCAGGCGTCGGCTCGGCTTCGGCCGCGCCGTCACCGCGCGCCATGCCCGGGACCATACCCATGACGTAAGCGGCGCCGCCGCCACCCACGACCAGCAGGAGGGGCAGCGCGATGATCAGGATCAGCTTCAGCCTGCGGCCTGATTTCGGAGCTTCGGCCGTGGTCTCTTTATCTTCGTTCATGGCTCACGCCGACTCCGGTGTTGGTCGGCCCGTAGGAGCCGCGCCGCCCGAAGGAGCGCAGCGCCGGGTCCGATCGTCGCGCCGGGACCGCTCACGCGCGCCGGGCGGCCAACCTAGGAAGCGCCCCGTTAAGAATCGGTTGAAACCCGCCGGCGCGGGTGGCCGCCGGCAGATCTTGCCCGGCAACCCCTGCCGTGGTCACTGCGCCCCGCTCGCCGGGAACCCGCGAACTGGGCCGAATTTCCCGATTGGCACGGAAGCTGCAAACGTCCCTGCGGCAAGCCAGGACCGCAGCCCATGGAATCGACCGCCTATATCGCGCTCTCCCGGCAGATGGTGCTCGACCGCAAGATGGATGTGATCGCGCACGACATCGCCAACGCCACGACCTCCGGGTTCAAGGCGACCGCCCTGCTCCTGGAACCGGTGCCGGTCGATGCGTGCGACCATCAGCGGCTGGCCTTCGTCCAGGACTTCGGCATGATCCGCGACCTCCGACCGGGCCCGGTGACGACCACCGGCAACCCGTTCGACATAGCGGTCGAGGGGCCCGGCTATCTGGCGGTCCAGACGGCGGCCGGGGTGCGCTACACTCGCAGCGGGCAGCTGCACGCGAGCGACCTCGGCGAGCTCGCGACCGCGGCCGGTGACCCGGTGCTTGACGACGGTGGCGCGCCGCTTGCGATTCCGCTGGACGCCGGTCCGGTGACGATCGCCGCCGACGGCACCGTCTCGACACCGACAGCGGTGATCGGCCGGCTCGATCTGGTGACCTTCGCCGACGAGCAGCGTCTCGAGCCGGTCGGCGACGGCCTGTATCGCACCATTCAGCCGCCGCAGCCGGCGGCCGCGCGCGTGGTGCAAGGCGCCCTCGAGGGCTCGAACGTCCGCCCGATCATTGAAATGGTCGAGATGATGGCGACGCTGCGCGCCTATCAGGGCACCCAGCACCTCCTCGACACCGACCACGATCTGCACCGGCGGGCGATCGAGCGCATGCTCGAGACCACCGGCTGAGCCGGCGCGCCGCCCGCGGGAGAATTGGCCATGAGATCATTGAGCATCGCCGCGACGGGCATGATGGCCCAGCAGCTCCAGGTCGAGGTGATCTCGAACAACATCGCCAACATGACCACCTCTGGGTTCAAGCGCCGGCGACCGGAGTTCCAGGACCTGCTCTATCAGAACCAGCGGCGGATCGGTGCCGCGAGCTCGGACGCGGGCACGATCGTGCCGACGGGCGTCCAAATCGGCCTCGGCGTCAAGCCGGCTGCGGTGTATCCGATCAACTCGCAGGGCAACATGACATCGACCGAGAACCCCCTCGACCTGGCGATCCAGGGCGAAGGCTACTTCATCGTCGAGCGGCCGAGCGGCGAGCTTGCCTATACTCGCGACGGCAGCTTTCAGCTCGGACCCGACGGCCTGCTCGTAACCGCCGACGGCTATACGGTCAGCCCCGGCATCACCGTGCCCGAGGATGCCGTCCAGGTCACCATCAATGCCACCGGCCAGGTCCAGGCGAAGCTGCAGTCACAGGTCGCGCCGGTCGACCTCGGCCAGCTCGAGCTCGCGATCTTCGCCAACGAGGCTGGCCTCGAGGCGGTCGGCAACAATCTCCTGGTCGAGACGCCGGCGTCCGGCCCTGCCAACGTCAACACCCCCGGCGCGGCCGGCTTCGGCTCACTGCAGCAAGGCTTCCTCGAGAGCTCGAACGTCAATCCCGTGCAGGAGATGACCGCTCTGATCGCGGCCCAGCGCGCCTATGATCTGAACTCCAAGGTCATCACGGCGAGCGATGAGATGATGGCCACCGTGACCCAGTTGCGGTGAGGCCATGATGCTGCGTGCCTCGTTGTTCGTCCTGCTGTTGGGCTTCGCCGGGCCGGCGGCTACCGCGACGCTGCCGCCGGGGGCGCCGCTGACCTCGAGCTTCGCTCGGGACCTCTTGAGCGCGTCGCTGGCCGCGCAGGGCGCCGGCGCGGCGCTCGAGGTGCGGATCGATCAGCCACGGCTGCCGCTCGCCAACCAGAGCGCGCAGGCTACCGAGATCGCGGTCGAGGGGCTGCGGTATGATCGCGACAGCGGACGCTTCAGCGCGCTGCTCGTGGGCACGGTCGACGATCAGACCCGCTTTCGTCTCCCCGCAGAAGGCCGCGCCCGCGAGCTGATCGAGCTGCCGGTGCTCGCCCGGCCGGTAGCCGCCGGCGAGATCATCACCGCGGCCGATATCGACTGGATCACGGCGGCCCCCGATCGGATCCGCCCAGCCAGCGTCACAGCTGCCGACCGGCTGATCGGCGCCGAGGCGCGCCGGCCATTGCAGCCCCGCCGGGCTCTGAGCGAACGCGACCTGCAGCCGGCCCGGCTGGTGCTGCGCGGGCGCGCCGTGCAGCTGATCTATGACCGGCCCGGCCTCCGGCTCAGCGCGCTCGGTATCGCGCAGGCCGACGGCGCGCTCGGCGATCTGGTGCGGGTGGTCAACGCCGACAGCCGACGGCCGGTTGAGGGCGTCGTCGTCGGCCCGGGCCGGGTCGAGCTGGACAGCGCCGGCCAGCGGCCGGCCTCCGGCCGGTGATGGTCTCTGTCAGCATGAAGCTTTGGCATCCGCTTGCGGCTGCATTCGCCCTGCTCGCGCTCGGCGGCTGCACCAATACCTTCGACCGCCTCACCCACGTGGGCGAGCCACCCGCGCTCAGCCCGATCGAGAATCCCGTCCAGCAGCCGGCGTACCGCCCGGTGTCGCTGCCGATGCCGACCCAGGAGCCGGAAATCTATCCGCCGAACTCTCTCTGGCGTCAGGGCGCCCGCTCGTTCTTCAAGGACCAGCGGGCGCGGACCGTCGGCGACGTGCTGACGGTCCAGGTGACGATCGCCGATCAGGCGGTCTTTAAGAACGAGACCAAGCGCACCCGCTCGAACGAAGACAGACTCGGCGCCAGCCATTTCTTCGGCTACGAGAGCAAGCTGCACGAGTTTCTGCCGAACGCGGTCGACCCGAACAACCTGGTGGATCTCAACAGCGCTCTCGAGAACGGCGGCAAGGGCGACGTGAGCCGCAACGAGGACATCAAGGTCAATATCGCGGCCGTCGTAGTCCAGGTCCTGCCGAACGGGAATTTGGTGATCCAGGGGCGCCAGGAGGTCCGCGTCAACTTCGAGGTCCGCGAGCTGTATGTCGCCGGCGTGGTCCGACCTGAAGACATCGCGCCGGACAACACGATCGAGCACGACAAGATCGCCGAGCTCCGGGTCGCCTACGGCGGCCGCGGTCAGTTGACCGACGTGCAGCAGCCGCGGATCGGGGCCCAGGTGCTCGACATCCTGCTGCCGTACTGAGCCGGGCCAATCGCGTATGCCTGGGCTTAGCGATCGGTCCGGTTCCGAGTCGCGCCCGGCCACCCCTCTCAGCGGCGCGCGGCCAGGGGATTGAGCCGGCCGATGTCGGCAAGCGCTTGCTCGAGCCGGCTTCGCATCTTGCCGAATGCCATCACGTTGTCGAGCCGGCGCTCGAGGAATGCAGAAGTCGCGGTCAGCCCCTCCGAGCGGTCTTCGAGCCAGAACAGGAACGTGCTGGTCCAGACCGCGGCGAGCAGCGCACGCTTGGTGTAGAAGCTGGCATCCGCCGGCCGGTCGCCCGCGGTCTCCCAGATCAGGTCGACGGTGCGCCAGAGATTCGTGCTTGCGGCAATCGCGTTGCCCGGCAGCCAGCGTGCCGCGATCGCCCGGCGCAGCGCTTCACGGTGCGGGCTCAGGATCTCGAGGCGGGCGCGCACGAGCGTTGCGATCCGGGCACGCATGCGCAGACCGAGCAGCTCCGACCGGTCGATCCGGCCCAGCATCTGGCGATCCGCCCAGTCCTCGAGATGGATCAGGAGGTCATCGCCGCCCCGTGGGAACAGGCGCCGGGCGAGGCCCATGTCCATCCCGAGGTCGGCCGCGCCGGCGCGTAGCGAACGCTGGCTCCAGCCGTCGAACGGCACATGCGTCAGGGCGGCCTCGAGCAGGCGGTCGCGCTGTGCCCGACGGCTCGGCCTCGCGCTCATCGCTCGACCGCCTCGGGCGCGTCCGCGTCCCGCCCGGCTGCTGCGGTCGGCCCGGTCGGGACCGCAAAGTGGCGCAGCTCGCTCTCGAAGGCGAGCTGGCGCAGGTCGGGCATGCGCATCGGAAACAGTATGCCGTTCAGGTGATCGAGCTCATGCTGGACGACGCGGGCGTGCAGCCCGCGTGCCTCCCGCTCGATCGTCCGGCCGTCAGGCGTAAGGCCGCGATAGCCGATCCGGGCGTGACGAGGTACCAAGCCGCGGATGCCCGGGATCGACAGGCATCCTTCGAGGCCGACTTCCAGCGCCTCGTCGAGCGGGTCGAGTTCGGGGTTGATCAGCGCCATCGGTGTGCGGCCCGAGGCCTCGTCTCGATTCTCCGCGTCGAGGAACAGGATCAGCCGCACCGATCGATAGATCTGCGGCGCTGCCAGCCCGATGCCGTCGGCATCACGCATGGTCTCCTGCATGTGGCCGACCAGAAGGCCGACCTCCTCGGCGGTTGGATCCTCGATCGGAGCCGCGGGCCGCAGCAGAACAGGGTGCCCCATGCGGGCGATCTTAAGGAGCGCCATTTCGACCATGTAGGCCGGATCGGCGGCGCCGGGAAGTCCATTGCTCAGGAAATGCTTCCCTGACCGCGCCCGGTCATGCTAGAAAGACGCGCCGGTTCCTCACGGGAACCGGGCCCTTTGTGCCGACCCCAAACACAGGAGATGATGCCAAGTGGAAGTTCAGGTTCGTGACAACAATGTCGACCAAGCCCTCCGGGCGCTGAAAAAGAAGATGCAGCGCGAGGGCCTTTATCGCGAAATGAGAATGCGCCGTCATTACGAGAAGCCCTCCGAGAAGAGGGCCCGCGAAAAGGCCGAAGCGATCCGCCGCTTCCGCAAGCTCCAGCGCAAGCGCCGCGAACGCGACGAGATCTGACGCTTGCGGCCGCTCAGGCCGCGACCACGGTCGGCCGATTGCGCACCGGGAAATTCACCGAGTTGGCGATGAAGCACTCCGCATGCGCCTGCGCGTGCAGCGCTTCCGCACGCTCGCGATCGCCGGCGCCGATCCCGACGTTCGGCGCGAGCGTCACCTCGACGAAGCGCATCCGGCCGTCCTTGATGGCCATCGTGCCGCTCGCTCGATCCTCGTAGGCCACGACCTCGATGCCGGCGCGCGCGCAGAGCGCGAGATAGCTCAGCATGTGGCACGTCGCGAGCGCCACGACCAACAGATCCTCCGGATTGTACTTCGCGGGGTCGCCGCGATACACCGGGTCGGCCGAACCTTCGAGCGGCGGCTTGTCCGCGATTTCCGCGCGCCAGGCGCGGACATAGCCTTCGTAGCTGCGGGTCGGGCCCGCGGCTGCGCCGGTCCAGAGCAGGCGAGCTGCAAACTGATGCTCTCTGGCCATGCCTCGACTCCTCAGTGTAGCTTTAGCTGCGGCCGGGTCCGCCGGTGCAGCAGATTGGCCAACGCGGCGAGAGTCACCCAGCGCAGGCCGTGCAGCGACAGCTGGTGCTTCTTGTACAGCGATAGGTAGGCCAGACGCGCGATCCGGCCTTCGATCATCACGCTCTTGAGCAGCTTGCCCATCAGATTGCCGAGCGTGCTCGAGGAGAGCGAGATCAGCGAGCCGTAGTCGCGGTAGACGAAAGGACGCAGCTCTCGCCCCCCGAGCCGGCCCTCGAGCGAGCCCGCCAGCAACTGCGCCTGCTGATACGCGGCCTGGGCGCGCGGCGGGACCGGCCGCTCGGCGCCCGGCAGGCAGCAGGCGGCGCAGTCGCCGAGCGCAAAGACGTGCTCGTCACGGCTGGTCCGGAGTGTCGGATCGACCACCAGCTGGTTGCTGCGGTCGACCTCGAGGCCGTCGAGGTCGGCGAGCCAGGCCGGCCCCTTCACGCCCGCGGTCCAGACCATGAGGTCGGCGGGGATCAGCTCGCCATTGCGCGTGTGGACGCCCTCGGCGGTGACCCGCGCGACCTGCTCGCCGGTCCGGACCTCGATGCCGATCGTCCGCAGCTGCCGGTCGGTCGCGACCTGAAGCCGCTCCGGCAGCGCCGGCAGCACCGAGGGCGCCGCCTCGATCAGCCGGACCTCGACGTCGCGCTCGGGGTCGAAACCGCGCAGGCCGTAGCCGGCAAGCCCGCGCGCGGCGTGGCGCAGCTCGGCCGCAAGCTCGACGCCGGTGGCACCGGCGCCGACGATCGCAAAGCGCAGCCGGCGCTCCGTGCCCGCCGAAGCCTCGGCGTGGCCGCGCAGGAATCGGCCGAGGATCAGCCGGTGGATGCGCTCCGCCTCGGCCGGGCTGTCCAGGAACAGGCAGTGCTCGCGCACTCCGGGCACGCCGAAGTCGTTGATGCTGCTGCCGACCGCGAGCACCAGAGTGTCGTAGCCGAGCCGCCGGCGCGGCCCGCCCTCGGCGCCGTCGGGGCCGGCGACCGGATCGAGGATGATTTCGCGCGCCGCGCGATCGAGACCGCTCATCCGGCCCAGCTCGAACGCGAAATGGTGGCGACGGGCATGCGCGAAATAATCGAGTCCGTCACCTTCGGCGGCAAGCGTGCCGGCGGCGACCTCGTGCAGCAGCGGCTTCCAGATGTGGGTCAGCCCGCAGTCGACCAGCGTGACCCGCGCCTGGCCGCGCCGGCCGAGCCGGTCGCCTAGCCGGGTCGCGAGCACGAGACCGCCGGCGCCGCCGCCCACCACGATGATGTGGTGCGCGAGCGCGGCCGGCGAAGCGGTCGACGCGGGCGCGGGTTTCGGGACCGGCGTCGGTTCCGATGGCCGTACTAGGCCCTCCGGCGCAGGCTCCCGGGCGAGCTTGGAGGCGGGGTGGACCATGCTGTTCCTCCTCGGGCACCGTTCATCATAGCCGCCCGCGGGCGCCGCGTCAGTCAGCGGGCGGATCGGCCAAGGCTACAGATGGTCATGGGCATGCCCGGCTTGTAGCTCACATGCTGCATCGCAGCAATGAATTTTCGCCTCCATCGCCCGCCGGCTCCGATCGCCTTCGCTGCCGCTCAATTGGGCAGATCAAGCCTGATAATAGGCAGATTCTGCTCTATCTGGGCAAGACCGTGGGGTCCATTACGATGGCATGGTTTCCCTTCAATGCTGCATTGCAAAAACACCGGATCAGATCCGGCCCCACGCGTGACATATCGATCGGGAGCGCGATGGCGCCGATCGGTGGTGAATGAGCTTGAAACTTGACCTTGAGATCGGCCTGTCCGGGCGGCCGACGATCTGAACCAGCCCGGTCGAGCTGCGCCGTCCCT
>DATAOG010000663.1:0-2837 GCA_036265855.1 Geminicoccaceae bacterium
CTCGACCTTCTGGCCGAGCAGAACGTGCAGGCGGTGATCGGCAGGCTCTCGCCGGCCGAGCTCAAGGCGGCCGAGGAAGTCTTCATCACCTCGACCGCGGGCGGCATCCTGCCGGTCACCAGGATCGACCACCAGCCGGTCGGCGACGGCGAGCCCGGGCCGGTCACGACCCGGCTCAAGAACCTCTACTGGCAGCGTCACGAGGACGGCTGGCAGTGCACGCCGATCGACTACGGCGAAGCCGCGCAAGCCGTCTGATCCGGCCGGTGCCGGGCCGCCCGAATCCGGCGCTTTCGCTCGACCGCCCTTGACGGTCGGCGGCGGGCCGCCGTAGCCTGCCGGCCATCGGAAGCGCCCGGATGGAACGCCATCCGGGCGGAACCATACCGGGGAGGCTAAGGCTCATGACGCGGCAACGCGCACTGTTCGTCGTGCTCGCCGTGGCGGCGCTGACGGTCGCATCGCGCGCGAGCGGAGCGGCCGACTTCGAGTTGGCCATGGTGATCAAGGAGACGACCAACCCCTACTACAACGCGACGCTCGCGGGCGCGGAGATGGCCGCCAAGGAGATCGGCGGCACCGCCAAGAACTACGGGCCCACGCAGTCGAGCGCCGAGGCCCAGATCGCGATCATCAACAATCTCGCCGACCGCCACGTGGCCGCGATCGCGATCGCGCCGAGCGATCCGAACGCGGTCGTGCCGGCGATGAAGCGCGCGCAGAAGCTCGGCGCCAAGGTCATTACCTTCGATGCCGACTCGGGCAAGGACGGCCGGCCGTTCTTCGTCAACCAGGCGACCACCGAATCGGTCGGCAAGTTCGGCGCCGAGGGGCTTGCGAAGCTGCTCGGCAACAAGGGCAAGGTCGCGATCGTCTCGGCGCAGCCGACCGCGGCCAACCAGAACGCCTGGATCGCGGCGTTCCGCGAGGAGATGAAGGAGTATCCTGATATCCAGATCGTCGACGAGGTCTACGGCGAGGACAACGAGCAGAAGGCGTTCGACCTGACCGTCGCGCTGACCACCAAGTATCCGGATCTGGCCGGCCTGTACGCCCCGACCTGCCCCGGGCTGCCCGCGGTCGCGCGGGCACTCGAATCGGTCAACAAGGGCAAGGGCCAGATCAAGCTCGCCGGCATGTGCGTGCCCAGCATCACCGCCAAGTACATGCTGGATGGCACGATCGGGTTCTTCTATCTCTGGGACCCGATCAGGCTCGGCTACGTGACCTACTATGCCGCCAAGTACTTCGCCGAGGGCAAGATCAAGGGCGAGCCCGGCGATTCCTTCACGATCGAGGCGGGCAAGAAGTGGCCTGGCACGTACACGATCGGTGACAATCGGGAGATCGTGACCGGCGGGCCGCTGCAGTACACCGAGGCGAACTACAAAGAGCACAACTACTAGAGACCGGCGCGCGGCGGGGGCGGGCGCGGCCCGCGGCCGTGGTGCCCCCGCGCCGTCGGGCAGCGCCGATCGCACGCGACGAGCACGCGCGCTGATGACGCCGCTGGTCGAGTTGCGCGGCATCACCAAGCGGTTCGGGCCGGTCGAGGTCCTGAGCGAGGTCGACCTCGCGTTGCACGCCGGCCGTGTGCATTCGCTGGCCGGCGAGAACGGTGCCGGCAAGAGCACGCTGGTCAAGATCCTGGGCGGCATCCACCAGCCGGACCGCGGGCGCATCCTGCTCGAGGGCCGCGAGATCGCGATCCGGGGCGCGGCCGATGCCCAGCGACACGGCATCGCCGTGATCCACCAGCATCCGACCGTGTTTCCCGATCTCTCGGTCGCCGAGAACGTGTTCGTCGGCCGCCAGCCCGAGCGCGCCGGCCGGATCGACTGGGCGGCGATGCGCCGCCAGGCCCGGGAGCTGCTGGCAAGGCTGCAGCTTTCGATCGACGTCCGTCTGCCGGTCAAGCAGCTCGGGGTCGCCGAGCGCCAGGCGATCGAGATCGTGCGCGCGCTCTCGCAGGACGTCCGCGTGCTGGTCATGGATGAGCCGACCTCGACGATTCCCGCGAGCGAGGTCGACCGCCTGTTCGAGATCGTGCTGCGGCTGAAGCGGCAGGGCGTGGCGATCCTGTTCATCAGCCATTTCATCGACGAGATCCTGCGCATGGGCGACGAGGTCACCGTGCTGCGCTCGGGCCGGCGCGTGATCACCTGCGCGGCCGGCGAGCTGTCGCCGGAGCAGACGGTCCGGCACATGGTCGGCACCGACCTCGCGGCCTTCTTCCCCAAGGAGGCGGCGGCGATCGGCGCGCCCGTGGTCGCGGTCCAAAGCCTGTCCGGCGCGGGCTTCGTCGAGGACGTGAGCTTCGAGCTCAGGGCCGGCGAGATCCTGGGCTTCTTCGGCCTGGTCGGGGCCGGCCGCACCGAAGTCGCCGAGACGCTGTTCGGCATCACGCCGCCGACTGCGGGCGAGATCCGGGTCGACGGCCGCCGGGTGCGCCCGGCCTCGCCGCGCGAGGCGCTGGACCTGGGCATCTCGCTGTTGCCCGAGGACCGCCACCAGCAGGGCCTCGTGCTGCCGTTCCCGATCCGGGCCAACGAAAGCCTGCCGGTGCTGAAGCGGCTCGCCGGCCGGCTCGGGCTGATCGATCGCGCCGCCGAGGCGAGCATCGCGACCGAGTTCACGAGCCGGATGCGGGTGGTCGCGACCGGCATCGAGCAGCTGACCAACACGCTCTCCGGCGGCAACCAGCAGAAGGTGCTGCTCGCCAAATGGCTGATCCCGGAGCCGCGCGTGCTGATCCTCGACCAGCCGACCCGGGGCATCGATGTCGGCGCCAAGGCCGAGATCCACCGGATCGTCTCGCACCTCGCCGCCCAGGGGAT
>DATAOG010000664.1:0-4476 GCA_036265855.1 Geminicoccaceae bacterium
GCACTGGCCGAGCGGGTCGGTGCCTGGCGCGACCGGCGACGCCGGGAGGCGCAGATCTATCGCGAGCTGATGGCGTACAGCGACCAGGAGCTGACCGACATCGGCATCAGCCGACGCGACATCGGAGCGATCGCCAGGAGCGACGGCAGGGCTTGGCCGGCCTGAGCCCCGAGCGGGCATGAAGGCGCCTCGCGGGCGGCCGAGCGCGAGCCGCGCCGCGGGCGCCGTCCTCGACAGCCGGGACCGAGGGGTCTCCCCTCGGCGCGGGCGGCCAGGCCGAGAGGGCCTCGATTCCCGCGTCTCGCGGGGCGAGCGCCGGCGCGGCCGACGCACGCTGGCGTCCCAAAGCCGGCACGAGACCTTGATGATGCAATTGTCTAGGTGACGGCGGCGATCTACCCTGCGGGCCTTCCGGGAGATCGCGTCATGTCGAGCCTGGGGCGCCCAAGACAGTCGCTCGCCTGGTTCGCGCGGTCCTTTCTGTCGTGGTCCGCGCTCGGCATCGGCTTGGCCTTGACCGCGGCGGGGCCGATCCGCGCCGCCGCCGGTGGGGAGACCTCGCCCGAACCCGAGACGCGGCTCCCCTCAGAGGCCGTCCCTGAGCTCGCGGCGGGCGCGCCGCGGTTCTTCAAGATATGCCGCGGCCAGACCTGTGCGCTGTGCGCGGTGGCAAGCTGCTATGTCTTCGACCAGGTCGCCGACTGCAAGTGCGAGGTCAAACACGGCGACAGCATCAGCCTGCCGGTCAAGGCCGTCTGCGACGTCAACGCCGCCGGGCCCGCCAATGGCTACATGGTCAGCACGTTCAGCGTGCCGGACGCGGTCGTGGCGGGCGGCAGCATGGCGCTTTATACCTGCCCGGGCGGCGAATCCGATGGCGCCTACGCGCAATGCGACGGGGGTTTGTGCTTCACCAGCATCACAACCGCTCCCTCCTTTCCCGGCTTCGACCAGCCGCTGTCGGCCGGCCAGATCATCTGCTCCTGCCCGATCACGGCCGCCAGCCCAGACAGCCCGGGCTTCGGATACCGGATCGCGGGTCCATACCCCTGCCAGGCCGACTACTTCCGGAACTGCCGAAGCGCGGTCACGAACTTCCGGACCGGGACCACGATCCCGGTCGGCGCGCCGACCGGCACGGCGCGCACTCTCGCGCTGCTCCTGAACGGCCCGCCGGTTCCGCCGCTCAACCGGTGCCCGTCACCCAGGAGCGCTGACTGACGTCGAAGAAGGGCGACGTCGGGGGCTCGCACCGATATCGGTGGTGCGCATCCGGAGCGGCGATCGGCGCGAGCTTGCGGCGTCCGCTGCATCCGTTCGGGCGAGCGGCACGTAGTTCCACCGGAAGACATGCCGCGGGGGAGGCCCAGAGCATCGCGACCCGGTTCGATCGACCGACCTTCTATGCCGCGCTCGCGCCGTTCACGGTGTTCGCCGAGGTCGCCGATCCGCGCCACTACGTCGCCGCGCCGTCTGACTGGCTGCTGGTCCTGACCGACGTCAGGGGCTCGACCGAGGCGGCCAGGGCCGGGCGTTACAAGGAAGTCAACCTGATCGGCGCTGCCTGCATCACCGCGGCGCTCAACGTCACCCCCGGGCTCGATCTGCCCTACGCTTTCGGCGGCGATGGCGCGACCGTGCTGATTCCGCCCTCGGCGCGCCAGGCGGTCGGCGATGCGCTGATCAAGACCCGGCGCCTGGCGCGCGAGAGCTTCGGGCTCGACCTTCGGGTCGGCGTCGTGCCGCTCGCGGAGCTTGCGCGCCGGGGCCGCGGCGTGCTGGTCGCCAAATATCAGCTGAGCCCCGGCAATCACCTCGCGATGTTCGCGGGCGGCGGGCTGGAGCTCGCCGACCGGCTGATCAAGACGGACGCGGGGTTCGGCCTCGAGGAGGACCTTGCGGCCGGGCCGCCCGATCTGGACGGGCTCTCCTGCCGCTGGGAGCCCTACCGCGCGCTCCGCGGCCGGATGCTGACCCTCTTGGTGCGCCCGCTTGCGGCCGAGGGCCTCGCGCTGCAGCGGGAGATCATCGCAAGGCTGGCCCGGATCGTCGGCGGTGGCGAGCACGGCCGGCCGGTCCAGCGCGCCAACATGCGCTTCGTCTGGCCGCCGAGCGGCCTTGGAGCCGAGGCGCTCGCCACCCGCGGCCGCCTGCCTTACCGGCTGCGCTGGCTCGGGGTCTGGCTGCAATCGTTGCTGCAGGCGCTGGCCGAGCGCTTCGATCTCAAGGTCGGCCCCTACGACGCGCCCGCCTATCGCCTCGAGGTGCAGCGGAACTCGGACCATCGCAAGATCGCGGACACGCTGCACATGGTGCTCGACTGCACCGATCCGGAGGTCGCGGCGATCGAGGCCTATCTCGGCAGGCTGCACGCCGAGGGCAGGATCGTCTACGGCACGCATCTGGCGCCGGGCGCGATGATGACCTGTCTCGTGTTCTCGCTCGAGCAGAGCCGGCACGTCCACTTCATCGATGGTGCCGACGGCGGCTACGCGCTGGCCGCGCTCCAGCTCAAGGTCCAGCTCCAGGCGCTCGCCGGGTCAACCACTCGGGCGCCGCACGTCGATGCCGCCCAGCCATGATGTGTTGTGTACGGTCTCTCAGCGCCCCATGGCGAGCCCGCCGAACAGGTCGATGAGGCGGTGGTTGAGCGCGAGCGTTTCGAGCACCCGTAATCTCGCCCCAGCCGGACCGTGATCGGCCCACCTCGACGGGCCGGGGACGCTGACCCAGGACTCCACGCGCTCGCCTGCACCCGCGTGCGGCGACCGATCCGGCCGCGCGATCCCCTGCCGGGAGCTACCAAGGCTTGCGCGGGTGGCGGACTCCTACGAACTATGTTCGCGAGAGGTCGTCGCGCGTGAGCGCCGGCGCGATCTCGCTCAGGACAGCAGGAGCAGGGCACGAAATCATGGCGGAACGGATCCAGGCCGGCGGTCTGCGGGTCGCGAAGGTGCTGCACGACTTCATCGAGCGGGAAGCCCTGCCGGGCACCGGCGTTGCCTCCGAGCGGTTCTGGTCGGGGCTCGATGCGATCGTCCATGAGCTGGCGCCGCGCAACCGCGCGCTGCTGGCGAGGCGCGACGAGCTGCAGGCCGAGATCGACGCCTGGCACCAGCGGCGCCGTGGTCAGCTGCTCGATCCAAAGGCCTACCGGAGCTTCCTCGAGGAGATCGGTTATCTGCTGGCGGAAGGCGACGATTTCGAGGCCGCCACGGCCGGGGTCGATGCCGAGATCAGCACCATCGCCGGGCCGCAGCTGGTCGTGCCGGCGACCAACGCCCGCTATGCGCTGAACGCCGCCAATGCCCGCTGGGGCAGCCTCTACGACGCGCTCTACGGCACCGATGCGATCCCGGAGACCGACGGCGCTGAGCGGGGCCGCCGCTACAATCCCACACGCGGCGAGCGCGTGATCGCCTACGCGCGCGCGTTCCTGGACGAGGCGGCGCCGCTTGCCGAGGGCTCGCATCGCGACGCGACCAACTATGCCGTGGAGGCCGGCCGGCTGTCGGTCACTCTGACGGGCGGCGGCCGGGCCGGGCTCTTCGATCCGGGCCAGCTCGCGGGCTATCAGGGCGACGAATCGGCGCCCTCCGCGATCCTCCTGGTCAACCACGGCCTGCACGTCGAGATTCGGATCGACAACGGCCATCCGGTCGGCCGGACCGATCCAGCCGGCGTCGCCGACGTGGTGCTCGAGGCGGCGGTGACCACGATCGTCGACCTCGAGGATTCGGTCTCGACGGTCGACGCAGACGACAAGGTGCTTGCCTATCGCAACTGGCTGGGCCTGCTTCGGGGCGACCTCGCGGCCAGGTTCGAGAAGGGCGGCCGGACGGTCGAGCGCCGGCTCAATCCGGACCGGACCTACACCCGTCCGGACGGTTCCAGCCTGACCCTGCAGGGCCGGAGCCTGATGCTGGTGCGCAACGTCGGCCACCTGATGAGCAGCGATTCGGTGCTGGACCGGGACGGCGAGCCCGTGCCCGAGGGCATCCTGGACGGCATGATCACGAGCCTGATCGCGCTTCACGATCTGCGCGGGCTGGGGCGCTATCGCAACAGCCCTGCCGGCTCGGTCTACATCGTCAAGCCGAAGCAGCACGGGCCCGAGGAGGTGGCGTTCACAAGCGAGCTGTTCGGGCGCATCGAGGCGGCGCTCGGGCTCGAGCCCCGTACGCTCAAGATGGGCCTTATGGACGAGGAGCGACGGACGACCGTCAACCTCAAGGAATGCATCCGCGCCGCCAGGGACCGGATCGTCTTCATCAACACGGGCTTCCTCGACCGCACCGGCGACGAGATCCACACCTCGATGGAGGCGGGCCCGATGATCCGCAAGGGCGACATGAAGTCGGCCCTTTGGATGCAGGCCTACGAGGAGTGGAACGTCGAGGTCGGTCTCGCCTGCGGGCTCCAGGGTCGGGCCCAGATCGGCAAGGGCATGTGGGCGATGCCGGACCTGATGGCGGC
>DATAOG010000665.1:0-4182 GCA_036265855.1 Geminicoccaceae bacterium
CACCAGCGCTACTCGACCAACACCTGGCCGTCCTGGCCGCTCGCGCAGCCGTTCCGGATGCTCGCCCATAACGGCGAGATCAACACGCTGCGCGGCAATCTGAACTGGATGAAGAGCCACGAGACCCGGATGATCGCGCCGGCGTTCGGCGACTACAACGAGGACGTCAAGCCGATCATCCAGGCCGGCTCCTCCGACAGCTCGGCGCTCGATGCGGTGATCGAGGCCCTGGTTCAGGCCGGGCGCGAGCTGCCGCTCGCCAAGACCCTGCTGACCCCGCCGGCCTGGGCCAAGAAGATGGCGATCCCGCAGGCGCACAAGGACCTGTTCAGCTACTGCAACTGCGTCATGGAGCCCTGGGACGGTCCGGCCGCGGTGGTCGCCTGCGATGGCCAGTGGGTGATCGGCGGCATGGACCGCAACGGGCTCCGCCCGATGCGCTACAGCCGGACCGCCGACGGCCTGCTCGTGGTCGGCTCTGAGACCGGCATGGTGCCGCTGGTCGAGAGCGAGATCGTCGAGAAGGGCAGGGTCGGCCCCGGCGAGATGGTCGGCGTCGACCTCAGGGCCGGCCGGTTCTACCACGACCGCGAGCTCAAGGACCTGCTCGCCGGCCAGAAGCCGTTCGGCCAATGGGTCAAGAACATCACCCATCTCGACAACCTGGTCGCAAAGCGCCCGTTCGCGCCCTGTCAGCTGGAGCGGCCCGCGCTCCGCCGGCGTCAGAACCTGTTCGGCATCTCGATCGAGGAGCTCGAGCTGCTGCTGGCGCCGATGGTGCAGGATGCCAAGGAGGCGGTGGGCTCGATGGGCGACGACACCCCGGTCGCCGTCCTGTCCGACCAGTATCGCGGCCTGCACCACTTCTTCCGGCAGCAGTTCAGCCAGGTCACCAACCCGCCGATCGACAGCCTGCGCGAATACCGGGTCATGAGCCTCAAGACCCGCTACGGCAATCTCGGCAATGTCTACGACCAGGCGCCGAGCCAGACGCGGATCCTGCAGCTCGAGAGTCCGCTGCTGCTGACCACCGAGTTCAACGCGCTGCTCGACCATTTCGGGCGCAAGCTCACGACCATCGACTGCACCTTCGATGTCGAGGCGGGCGCCGGCGCGCTGCGCGAGTCGGTCGCCCGGATCCGCGCCCAGGCCGAGGACGCGGTGCGCGAGGGCTACGAGCAGATCGTGCTGAGCGACGACGCGGTCTCGGACGAGCGCGCGCCGGTCCCGATGATCCTCGCCGCCGGCGCCGTCCACAGCCACCTCGTGCGCGAGGGCCTGCGCAGCTTCAGCTCGATCACGGTGCGCTCGGGCGAGTGCCTGGACGTGCACTACGTCGCGGTCCTGATCGGGGTCGGCGCGACCGCGGTCAACCCGTACCTCGCCGAGGCGGCGATCGCCGATCGCCACGCCCGCGGCCTGTTCCCGGGCCTGACGCTCGAGGAGTGCCTCTCGCGCTACAAGGAGGCGGTCGATCAGGGGCTGCTGAAGGTGATGTCGAAGATGGGCATCTCGATCCTCAGCAGTTATCGCGGCGGCTACAACTTCGAGGCAGTCGGGCTGTCGCGCTCGCTGTGCGCCGAATATTTCCCGGGGCTGATCACCCGCATCTCGGGCATCGGACTCGCCGGCATCCAGAACAAGGTGCTGGCGTTGCACCGCCGCGCCTACGACGAGGCCAACCCGCCGCTTACGATCGGCGGTCTCTACCGCTACCGCCGGGGCGGCGAGCGCCACGCGCTCGAGGGGCCGGCGATTCACCAGCTGCAGTTCGCGGTCGCGACCGATTCCTACGCCGCCTACAAGAAATATGCCGAGATCCTGTACAAACAGAAGCCGATCGCGCTCCGCGACCTGCTCGACTTCGACCGCCGCCAGGCGCCGATCCCGATGGACGAGGTCGAATCGATCACCGAGATCCGGAAGCGCTTCGTCACGCCCGGCATGTCGCTGGGCGCGCTCTCGCCCGAGGCCCACGAGACCCTGACGATCGCGATGAACCGGATCGGCGCCAAGTCCGACAGCGGCGAGGGCGGCGAATCCCAGGAGCGCTATCTGCCGCGGCCGAACGGCGACAACGCCAACTCGCCGATCAAGCAGGTCGCGTCGGGCCGGTTCGGCGTCACCGCGGAATACCTGAATGCCTGTCGCGAGCTCGAGATCAAGATCGCCCAGGGCGCCAAGCCCGGCGAGGGCGGGCAGTTGCCGGGCTTCAAGGTCACGGTCGAGATCGCGAAGCTCAGGCATGCGACGCCCGGCGTCTCCCTGATCTCGCCGCCGCCGCACCACGACATCTACTCGATCGAGGACCTGGCCCAGCTGATCTACGATCTGAAGCAGATCAACCCGGACGCCAAGGTCTGCGTCAAGCTGGTCTCGGAGGCCGGGATCGGCACGATCGCGGCCGGAGTCGCCAAGGCCAAGGCGGACGTGATCCTGGTCTCGGGGCACTCGGGCGGCACTGGTGCCAGCCCCCAGACCTCGATCAAATACGCCGGCACGCCCTGGGAGATGGGCCTTTCCGAGGTCAACCAGGTCCTGACCCTCAACCGGCTGCGCCACCGGGTCGTGCTGCGCACCGACGGCGGCATCAAGACCGGCCGCGACGTCGTGATCGCGGCCATGCTGGGAGCCGAGGAGTTCGGCGTCGGCACCGCGGCGCTGGTCGCGATGGGCTGCATCCTGGTCCGCCAGTGCCATTCCAACACCTGCCCGGTCGGCGTCTGCACCCAGCGCCCGGACCTGCGCGAGAAGTTCGAGGGCACGCCCGACAAGGTCGTCAACCTGTTCAGCTTCATCGCCGAGGAAGTGCGGGAAATCCTGGCCGCGCTGGGGCTGCGCTCGATCGAGGAGGCGATCGGTCGCAGCGATCTTCTGCACCAGGTCTCGCGCGGCAGCGATGATCTCGACGATCTCGACCTGAACGCGCTGCTCGCCCAGATCGACACCGGCGGCCATCCCCGCCATTGCGCGATCGAAGGCCGCAACGAGGTCCCGGATTCGCTCGACGCGCGGATGATCCAGGATGCCCGCGCGGCGCTGCTCGAAGGCGAGAAGATGCAGCTCGCCTACAACGTCCGCAACGTGCATCGCGCGGTCGGCACCCGGTTCTCGGCCCACATCACCCGCCGCCACGGCATGGACCAGCTGCCGCCCGGCCAGATCACGGTCCGGCTGCGCGGCTCCGCCGGCCAATCGCTCGGCGCGTTCGCGGTCCAGGGGCTCAGGCTCGAGGTGTTCGGCGATGCCAACGACTACGTCGGCAAGGGGCTCTCGGGCGGCACGATCGTGGTGCGGCCTCTGGTCTCGAGCCCCATGGTCGCCCATGAGAACGTGATCATCGGCAACACCTGCCTCTACGGTGCGACCGCGGGCAGGCTGTTCGCCGCCGGGCGCGCGGGCGAGCGCTTCGCGGTGCGCAATTCAGGTGCAGTCGCGGTGGTCGAGGGCTGCGGCGACAACGGCTGCGAGTACATGACCGGCGGGGTCGCCCTGATCCTCGGCCCGATCGGCGACAACTTCGCCGCCGGGATGAGCGGCGGCATGGCCTACGTCTACGACCCGGAGGAGCGCTGGGCCGAACGCATCAACCGCGACATGGTGATCTGCCAGCGGGTCGAGGTCGACCACTACGTCGACGAGCTGAAGGGGCTTTTGAGCCTGCACCTGAAGAACACCCAGAGCCGCTTCGCGGAGCGCATCGTCGCCGAGTTCGACCGCGAGGTCGGTCATTTCTGGCAGGTCGTGCCCAAGGAAATGCTGGACAAGCTGGAGGTCCCGGTGGTCGGCGAGCGGCTCGCGGCGCTGACTGCGTAACCACCGGAATCGGGCGCAGACAAATCTTCCGGGACCGGACCGCAGGATCCGATCCCCTCCGTCCGATCTTCCGAACGGGGTGATGCGCGTCCCGCTCGCCCCGTTCGCCGTGCATGCCGGCCGCCGTCGGCGAGGCCGGTCGACGAACTCCCGACCTGGGATCCGCTCGCCGTTACTGCTGCTTTGGCTGCTCGGGCGCTGGCGCGGTCGGCGCCGGCGGATTGGCCGCCGGTGTTTGACCGCCCGTAGCCGGTGCGGTCGCCGGGGCTGACGAAGTCGAGCCCTTGTTCTCCTCGGACTTGCCGCAGGCCACAACCAACAGCAGCAGCGCCGCGCTCACGCCGGCTGCGGCGGTTCTCAGATGCT
>DATAOG010000666.1:0-6420 GCA_036265855.1 Geminicoccaceae bacterium
CAGCCGCGCGACCTCGGAGATATCCGGCTCGATCGGGCAGGGAAGATCGTCGAGACGACTGGGAGCGGGAACCTGCTGGCCCGCCTCGGCCATCAGGCGGCGTGACCGGCCAATGCTTCCTCGGCATTCAGGGCGGCCTCCTGGAGCGTGTCGCCTCAGCTGGTGCAGCCCGGAACGTCCGGAAAGAAGACGCTGTAGCCGGTCTCGGCGTCGCCCTCGATGATTGCGGGATAGTGGCAGATGGGCAGGTCACTCCTGCCGCAACCTGACGCCACTCCGGCGCTCGATGCTCCGCAGGGTGCCGGTCTTCACGTCCCGCTGGGGGTGAGCGATCGTCACGAGCCCCGGCTATGGGCGCTGCCGGTCACGCGCGTCAGCCGACAGCCGCTTCAAGCCCGCGAAACACTTCATGGCTCGATATCGGCACGCCCAGGCGGGTCCCTTGTTCGGCCGGGCGTTCGGCGAGCGGAAACGATCGACTAGACGAGCTTTCTCACGTCCGTGATCCTGCCGGTGATCGCGGCGGCGGCGGCCATCGCCGGGGACATCAGGTGGGTGCGGCCGCCCTTGCCCTGGCGGCCCTCGAAGTTGCGGTTCGACGTGCTGGCGCAGCGCTCGCCGGGCTGCAGCTGGTCCGGGTTCATGCCCAGGCACATCGAGCAGCCGGCCTCGCGCCACTCGAAGCCGGCGTCCCGGAAGATCCGGTCGAGCCCCTCCTCCTCGGCCTGATGCTTGATCAGGCCGGAGCCGGGCACGACCATGGCCTGGACGCTGCCCGCGACCCGCCTGCCCCTGATGACCTCGGCGGCCGCCCGGAGATCCTCGATCCGCGCGTTGGTGCAAGACCCGAAAAAGACCTTGTCGACCCGGATCTCGGTCATCGGCGTGTTCGGCTCGAGGCCCATGTAGGCGAGCGCCCGCTCCATCGCCGCGCGCCGCGCCGGATCGTTTTCCCGCGCGGGATCCGGGACCTTGCCCGAGATCGGCTGGACGTCCTGGGGGCTCGTGCCCCAGGTCACCTGCGGCTCGATGGTCGCGGCGGCGAGCGTGACCTCCTTGTCGTAGCGGGCGTCCGGGTCCGAGGGCAGCATCCGCCAGTGCGCGACCGCCTGCTCGAAAGCGCCGGCCTTGGGCGCCATCGGCCGGCCCTGGAGGTAGCGGAACGTGGTCTCGTCGGGCGCGATCAGGCCGGCGCGGGCGCCCGCCTCGATCGACATGTTGCAGATCGTCATTCGCCCGGCCATCGACAGGCCGCGCACGACCTCGCCTGCATACTCGATGACGTGGCCGGTGCCGCCGGCGGTGCCGATCCTGCCGATGATCGCGAGGATCACGTCCTTGGCGGTGACCCCGAACGGCAGGGCGCCCTCGACGCTGACCCGCATGTTGCGCGGCCGCTTCTGGAGCAGCGTCTGGGTCGCGAGCACGTGCTCGACCTCGGAGGTGCCGATGCCGAACGCGAGCGCGCCGAAGGCGCCATGCGTCGAGGTGTGGCTGTCGCCGCAGACGATCGTGTTGCCGGGCAGCGTGAAGCCCTGCTCGGGGCCGATGATGTGGACGATGCCCTGGCGGATGTCCTCGACGTCGAACAGCTCGATGTCGAACTCGCGGCAGTTCTGCTGCAGGGTCTCGACCTGGAGGCGGGACTGCGGCTCGGCGATGCCCTTCGAGCGGTCGGTGGTCGGAACGTTGTGATCGGGCACCGCGAGCGTGGCGTCCGGCCGGCGCACCTTGCGGCCGGTCTGGCGCAGGCCTTCGAAGGCCTGGGGGCTCGTGACCTCGTGCACGAGGTGGCGGTCGATGTAGAGCAGACAGGTGCCGTCCTCCTGCTGGTCGACCACATGCGCTTCCCAGATCTTGTCGAACAGCGTGCTCGCTTCGGCCATGGCCCTCGCTCCCCCGAGCTGCCGGCGGTCGGCGCCGCCGGTCATTGCCCGCCGCTGCCGTTGTCGCCGCCCTCCTCCGCCGGCGCACCCTTGGCGCCGTCGGCATCGCTGCGGCCGCGCTCGTCGCGGCGCTCGCCGATCCGTGCCGCCTTGCCGGTGCGGCCGCGCAGATAGTAGAGCTTGGCGCGCCGGACGCGGCCGCGGCGCAGCACCTCGATGCTGGCGATCTGAGGGCTATAGAGCGGGAAGATGCGCTCGACCCCCTCGCCGTAGCTGATCTTGCGCACCGTGAACGCGGAGTTGATGCCGCGGTTCTTGCGCGCGATGCACACGCCCTCGAAGGCCTGCACGCGCTCGCGCGAGCCCTCGACCACCTTGACGTTGACCCGGATCGTGTCGCCGGGGGCGAAATCGGGGATCGGGCGATCGGCGGTGAGCTCTGCGATCTGCTCCTGCTCGAGCTCCTGGATCACGTTCATGGCAAACCTCACTGGTCATCGGCCCGAGGGGACGGCCCGGCGGCGCGGCCGCCGGCGCCGGCGAGATGGCGCGCCCACAGGTCCGGCCGGCGCGTCCGGGTCGCAAGCTCCGCCTGCCGCTGGCGCCACGCCCGGATCTCGGCGTGGTGCCCGGACAGCAGCACATCGGGCACCGGACGCCCTTCCCAGACCTGCGGCCGCGTGTAGTGCGGATTCTCGAGCAGGCCGCGGGCGAAGCTCTCCTCGTCGAGCGACGCGCGGGCACCGACCACGCCCGGCAGCAGACGCACGCAGGCATCGAGCAACGCGAGCGCTCCCGGCTCGCCGCCCGACAGCACGATGTCGCCCAGACTGACCTCCTCGAGCGCCCGGGCTTCGATAACCCGCTGGTCAACGCCTTCGAAGCGGCCGCATAGAACCACGATTCCGGGGCCGTCGGCAAGCGCCTGCACCCGGGCCTGGCTGAGCGGCACGCCGCGCGCGCTGAGATAGAGGAGCGGCCGCGGCGGGTCGCTCTTTGCGACCTGGTCGAGCGCGCGCGCGATCACGTCCGGCCGCATGACCATGCCCGCACCACCGCCGAACGGCAGGTCGTCGACGGTCCGGTGCCGATCGCTCGCGAAGTCGCGGAGATTGACTGCGGTGAGCGACCAGATGCCCTGCTCGAGTGCCCGGCCGGCGAGCGAATGGCCGAGCGGCCCCGGGAACATCTCCGGGAACAGCGTGAGCACGGTCGCGGCCCAGGGGGCGAGGCGCTCGCTCATCGCCGGGCCTCCGCGCTCGGCTCGTCCGCGAGCAGTTCGGCCGGCGGCTCGACCACCAGCCGCCCGCGCTCGAGATCGACCACCGGCACGGTCCGGCGGTCGAAAGGCAGGCTCAACACGCGGCCGTCGTCGGCCGCGATCTCGATCAGGTCGCCGGCGCCGAAGTTGTCGATGCTTCGGATCGTGCCGAGGCGCAGCCCGTCGGCGCGCTCGACGACCAGGCCTTCGAGGTCGGCGTGATAGAACTCATCCGCCCCGGGGGCCGGCAGCGCGGAGCGTGGGACGAACAGTTCGGTGTCCCTGAGCGCCTCGGCGGCATTCCGGTCGTCGATGCCGGGTGCGCGGGCCAGCACGCCGCCGCGCGCCTCGCCGATCACCTTCAGCTCGAAGAGGCGCTGCCCGTGCTGGTCATGGACCGGGCCGTAGCCGGCGACGTCCGCCGGCCGCTCGGTGAAGCAGCGAAGCTTAAGGGCGCCCGCGAGGCCATGCGCGGCCACGATTTTGGCCACGCAGACCCAGTCCGATGCTGCTCGCCGATCGACCATGAGCGCTGGTTCCGCACGACGCCTCGCGCACCCCGATCGTCAGGCGCCCGCCGCCGCTTCCGCTTCGGCCTTCTTGGCCTCGAGTTCCCGCGCCTTCTTGCCGGTGCCGCGGTGCCTGACGGTGTTCGCGGTGATGCCGGCGCCGTCGAGGAAGCGGGCGACCCGATCGCTGGGCTTGGCGCCGGTCGCGAGCCAGTGGCGGATCCGCTCCTCGCGCAGCACGATGCGCGCCGGATCTTCGTGCGGCAGCAAGGGATTGTAGGTGCCGAGCTTCTCGAGAAAACGGCCGTCGCGCGGGCTGCGCGAATCGGTCGCCACGATCCGGTAGACCGGCCGCTTCTTGGTGCCGCCGCGGGCCAGGCGAAGGCGAACGCTCATCGGTCGACATCCAGGTCGAACGCGTCACGGTCGACCGCAATGGGGTGCATGACAGGCTCCCGGCCGACGGCCGGGCGCACGGCGAGCGCACAACTAGTCGCCCGCCCCCGAGCGGTCAAGCCTGCACTTGGCTCTCGCCGCTTTCGGAAGCGAACGCGACGCGCGCGAAGATTTCGGCGAGGCCGACCTCGACCCCGAGCGCGTCAAGACGCAAACTGGCGCTTAGCCCACGATGGATCACGCTCCGCCAGCTGCCGTCATCGGCGCGCGAGGCGACCTCCGCCACCGGTTCGTCTTGATCGACCAGGACGTAATGGTGCAGCGACGGGATCGTCTGATAGGCCCACCGCTTGCGCCCGTGGTCCCGTTCCGCCGTACTCTCCGAGAGCACCTCGACGACGACGACCGGCATTTCAACCCTGGTTGCCTTGCCAGCAATTTCGCCGCAGGCGACGACCACGTCTGGATAGAGAACGTCCTCCGCAGGTGTCGTCACCTTGACATCGCTGGTGAAGACCTCGCAATCGGAGTCTTGCAGACTTATTTCCAAGGCTCGAGCGCAGTTCCGTGTGATCCGATTGTGCCCAATCGTGCCGCCGGTCATCATCCGGACGACGCCGCCGACGCGTTCGTAGCGCTCCGGCTGCTGCTGCTCCCAGACGAGGAAGTCAGCGAGCGGTTGGGCGCGAATGTCCAGTGCGGTCGCCATCTACCGTCTCCCGACGGGAGACATCGTACCCGACCGCGCCGCGGATCGGAACTTTCGCATCATCGCGGCAGCAGGCCGGGGGGCAGGCCGCGGGCCATGAACGGCTTGTCGCCCATCTTCTTGACCCGCTTCATCATGGTCTGCATCTGCTGGTGCTGCTTCAGCAGCTTGTTGACCTCCTGCACGCTCAGGCCCGCGCCGGCCGCGATCCGGCGCTTGCGCGAGGCGTGGATGACCTTGGGATTGCGCCGCTCGTAGGGCGTCATCGAGCTTACGATCGCGATCTGGCGGTTGATCACGCGATCGTCGAGCTTGGCCTCCGCGAGCTGCTTCTTGACCTTCTGGATCCCGGGCAGCATGCCGAGAATGCTGCTCATCCCGCCCATCTTGCGCATCTGGCGGAGCTGGTTCGCCAGATCCTCGAGATCGAAGCTGCCCTTTTGCATCTTGGCGGCGAGCTTCTCGGCTTCGGCCTGATCGACCGCCTCGCTGACCTTCTCGACCAGCGACACGACGTCGCCCATGCCGAGGATGCGGGACGCCATCCGGTCGGGATGGAACGCCTCGAGCGCCTCGAGCTTCTCGCCGGTGCCGACCAGCCTGATCGGCTGGCCGGTCACCGCGCGCATGCTGAGCGCCGCCCCGCCGCGGGCATCGCCGTCGATCCGGGTCAGCACGATGCCCGAGAGGCCGATCCGCTCGTGAAAGGCGCGCGCGAGATTGACCGCGTCCTGGCCGGTCAGCGCATCGGCGACCAGGAGCGTCTCCTGCGGCCCCACCCGGTCGCGCACCGCCGCGAGCTCGGCCATCAGCGCGTCGTCGATGTGCAGCCGGCCGGCGGTATCGAGAATCAGGGCGTCGTAGCCCTGGCGCTGCGCGGTCTCGAGCGCGCGCGCCGCGATCGCGAGCGGCGGCTCGCCCGGGACGATCGGCAGGCCGTCGACGCCGGCCTGGCGCGCGAGCACGGCTAGCTGCTCCTGCGCCGCCGGGCGCTGGACGTCGAGCGAGGCGAGCAGCACCTTCTGGCGCGCGCGCACACGCAGCCTGAGCCCGATCTTGGCGCTGGTCGTGGTCTTGCCCGAGCCCTGGAGGCCGACCATCAACAGCACCCGCGGCGGCGCGCCGGAAAGCGCCAGATCCTGGCCCTCGCCGCCGAGCAGCTCGACCAGGCGGTCGTGCACGATTTTGACCACCATCTGGCCGGGCGTGACGCTGCGCAGCACTTCCTGGCCGACCGCACGCTCGCGGATCCCGGCGACGAAGTCCTTGACCACCGGCAGCGCGACGTCGGCCTCGAGCAGCGCGACGCGGATGTCGCGCAGCGCCGCCTCGACGTCGGCCTCGCTGAGCGCGCCCCGGCCCCTCAGGCGATCGAACACGGTCGCAAGCCGGCCGGACAGATTCTCGAACATGGGATCTTTCTCTGACGTCGAAGGCTTGTTTCCGGGTCGGCATGTCGTGACCCACGTCGGCCAAGTCAAGTCGGGCCCATAGCGCGCTGCGTGGCTACCGGAACATGAAACCCGTTTCCCGGAGCATCTCGACGAATGAGCGGCATTCGACCCCGAGCGCATTGCAGACGAATGGTATGTTCGGGCGGTTCTCGGTACCGGTTCCGCGACCCTCTTCGGTGACGACGGACAAACGGGGTTCGGTCAG
>DATAOG010000667.1:0-3502 GCA_036265855.1 Geminicoccaceae bacterium
CGGCGGGGGCGGTCGGGCCGGCTGCGGCAACGCGCTCGATCAGTCGATGCCTCCGGACAACGTCAGGGCCGTTCTCGACCGCAGGCGATACTTCGGCCCACGCCGGGGACGTCGACCTCAGGCCCGCGGCTGAGGAAGTCACTTCGAAGCAATGTGCGGAGCCGGCGGCTGCCCTTCAAGGCCGGCCCGCCGCTCGCGGCCGGCGAACTTCGAAGCCACCGGCCGATCTGCAGTACGTGACGGGTTGCGGACAGGTTCAGAAGTGGGGCAGCGGAACGAGGTGGAGCCGATGGGAGTCGAACCCACGACCTCGACGGTGCAAACGTCGCGCTCTACCCAACTGAGCTACGGCCCCGCCACGCGAGTTTGTATGGTGAGCGCCGCCGGGGCTGTCAAGGGTCCGCCCGGGGCGCCGTGCGCCTCGGGGCTGGCGGTCTCGCGGTCAGCTGCTATAGTCCGCGCCCGATGGAAATGCCCGGTCAGGAAGGCGCGCCAGGCCGCGGTGGTTCGCTGCGCACAGGTTCGGCCCATGAACCCTGTTCACTGGCTCATCGACACCATCCTCGAGCTGTACATGTGGGTGGTGATCGCGTCGGTGATTCTCAGCTGGCTGGTCGCGTTCAATGTGATCAACACGCGCAATCCGTTTGTCCATCAGGTCGGCGATTTCCTTTACCGCGCGACCGAGCCCCTGCTCCGGCCGATCCGCAATCTGCTGCCGAATCTGGGCGGGATCGATCTCTCGCCGCTGATCCTGATCCTGCTGCTGGTGTTCGTGCGCCGGCTGCTCTGGCAGATGTTCGTCTGACCGCCGTGCCCGGTGCGCCGACCCCGAGCTGGGTGAGCGGGCAGGCCGACGGGGTGCGCGTGGCGGTCCGGGTGACGCCGCGGGCAGCGAGGAGCGCGGTCCACGGGGTCGAGACCGATGCCGACGGCCAGGCCTGGCTCGCGGTGCGGGTGACGGCACCGCCCGAGGCCGGCAAAGCCAATGCGGCGTTGATCAGGCTTCTGGCCAAACGGTGGCGGCTGGCAGCGAGCGACTTCCGGTTGATTAGGGGCGCGAGCGCCCGGCGTAAGGTGCTCCACGTGCAGGGATCGCCGGCTCGGCTGCTCGCCGAGCTCGAGGCGATCGAGCAGCCGGCCACGGCCGGAGCAGGCCCATGACCGCGGCGATGATCATCGACGGCAAGGCCGCAGCGGCCGATCTGCGCGCGCAGCTCAGCGCCGGAGCGGCCGCATTCGCCGCCCGCCACGGGCAGCCGCCTGGCCTGCGCGTGCTCCTGGTCGGCGACCACCCGGCCAGCCGGGCCTACGTCCGCACCAAGGCCAAGATGGCGGCCGAGGCCGGGATCGACGGCCAGCTGATCGCTATGCCCGAGACGACCAGCGAGGCGGCTCTGCTGGAGCGGATCCGGGCACTCAACGGTGATAGCGCAGTCCACGGCATCCTGGTCCAGCTGCCGCTGCCGGCGCAGATCGCGGGCGCGCGCGTGCTCGAGGCGATCGACCCGGCGAAGGACGTCGACGGCTTTCACCCGCTCAATGTCGGCCGCCTGTTCTCGGCCGGCGGCGCGCTCGATGAGAATCTGCTCGTGCCCTGCACGCCGATGGGCTGCATGATTCTGTTGCGACGCACGCTGGGCGACGATCTCGGCGGCCGGCGGGCGATCGTGATCGGCCGCTCGAACATCGTCGGCAAGCCGGTCGCGGCGCTGCTGCTGGCGGCGAACTGCACGGTCACGATCGCCCATTCACGCACCCGCGATCTGCCGGGCGAGTGCCGGCGCGCGGAAATCGTGATCGCCGCGGTCGGCCGGCCGCAGTTCGTGCGCGCTGACTGGCTGAGGCGCGGAGCGACCGTGATCGACGTCGGCATCAACCGCGTGCCCTGCCCCGATGGCGGCACCCGCCTGGTCGGCGATGTCGCCTTCGAGGAGGCGGCCGAAGTCGCGGGCGCGATCACGCCGGTCCCGGGCGGCGTCGGCCCGATGACAGTCGCTTGCCTGCTCCGCAACACGCTGATCGCGGCGCGCAATCAGAACCCATGAGCCGCGCTGCGGCCGCTGGTGGTCGACGGCCTGGCATGCCCTAAATCGATCATAGATTAATAGGCGATCGCACGAGACTGGGGGAGGGATCCGATGGTAGACGCGAGAGAGATCCTGGGTCAGGTGATGCGAGGTGCAATGGGCGCCTCGACCCAGAGCCGTCTGAGTCATGCTTTGGGCCCGCAAGGGCTCGGCGCCGCGGGCAATCCGCTATCGGACCTCGTGAAAGGCCTCGGCCAGGGCGGGGCCGGCGGTCTCGGTGGTCTCGCCGACGCGGCCCGCGACATGCTGGGCGGCGCCGGCCGCACGGCGCAGCGGAACCCGGTCGCCGTCGGGAGCCTCGCGGCGCTCGCCGGCGCGATCCTTGGCGGCAAGACCAGCGTTCCTGGCGGCGCGCTCGGCGGCGGCGCCTTGGCGCTGCTTGCGAGCCTCGCGCTGTCATCGCTCGGCGGTGACCGGCAGGGGCAGGCATCGCCGGGCCAGGAGAACCCGGCCGCCGACGCCCCGCTGGGCTTGCGCGAGCCGCGGACGCCCGGTGAGGAGCAGGAGTTGCAGGACAAGGCGACCCTTGTTCTCCAGGCGATGATCAATGCTGCGAAGGCCGATGGCTCGATCGATCAGGGCGAGATCCAGCGGATCACCGGCCGGCTCGAGAGCGAAGGCGCCGCGCCGGAGGCGCGCGAGTTCATCGGTCAGGAGATGCTCAAGCCCATGGACATGGACGGGCTGATCCGGAAGGTGCGAACGCCGCAGGCCGCGGTCGAGGTTTACGCAGCCTCGCTGCTCGCGATCGAGCTCGACACGCCGGCCGAGCGGGACTATCTGCGCCAGCTCGCCGCAGGCCTTGGGCTCGCCCCCACGGCCGTTCAGCGCGTGCACGAGACCTTGGGCGTCCCGGCTCCGACCTGATCGGAGGCAGGTCCTCGCCGGCATCGAGCGGGACCACCGAGGGCCAGGGCCCACCGACGTCCGATCGGCTTGCCAGGCGGGTTTCCCGACAGTAGTGCTGGTCGGTCAGACGCCGATCCGAAGTGCGGCCCCGGCCTGCGATCCCGGCGGAAGGGGCTCGGCTCCGACACCGGGAGGGGCAGGGATGCGCTGGGAGCTTGGACGACGCAGTCAGAACATCGAGGACCGCCGCGGCATACCGGGAGGCATGGGCGGCGTCGCGCGCGGCGGCGGGATCGGGGGACTGGGTCTCATCGCCTTGTTATTGCTGAGCTGGGCGTTCGGCATCGACCCGACGCTTCTTCTCCAGGACCTGTCGCAGGGCTCGTCGACCAGCGTTCCTGATCAGCGGGCGCCGTCTGGCGCGCGCGCGCCAGAATCCGACAAGCGCACCGCGTTCGTTTCCGCTGTGCTCGGCGATACCGAGGACACCTGGCATGCGCTGTTCAAGCAGATGGACCGCACCTATCGTGAGCCGACGCTCGTTCTGTTCTCGGGCGCGGCGC
>DATAOG010000668.1:0-2572 GCA_036265855.1 Geminicoccaceae bacterium
TACCGGTCAGTTAGTAAGTTCCGCTCATGGACGAAAATGCATCTACCCGCTGGCGCCGCCGCAAAGAGGCGCGGCCCGAGGAAATCCTGAGCGCGGCGCTCGAGAGCTTCGCCGAGCGCGGCTTCGCCGCCACGCGGATCGAAGACGTCGCCGCTCGCGCCGGCATCAGCAAGGGCACGCTCTACCTCTATTTCAACGGCAAGGAAGAGCTGTTCAAGGCTGTCGTGCGCCAGGCGCTGCTGCCGAACCTCGCCCGCATCGAGGCGCTCGCCGCCAGCTTCGAGGGCCCGAGTGCCTCCTTGCTCGAGCGGCTGCTCGCGACCGTCGCAGGCGTGGTCGAATCGCGGGTCGGCGCGATCCCGAAGCTGGTGATCGCCGAGGCCGGCAATTTTCCGGACCTCGCGTGCTTTTACCTGGACGAGGTCGTGCATCGCGGCCTCGGGCTGATCGCGACCATTTTGCGGCGCGGCATCGCGCGCGGCGAGTTCCGCGCGATCGACGTCGAGCACGCGGTCTTCTGCGTGATCGCGCCCCTGCTCATCGCCGCGCTCTGGAAGAACTCGCTCGAGCCGCATGACCAGGCCGGGCCGCTCGATGTGCAGGCGCTGGTCCGGGCGCACCTCGATCTGCTTCTGCGCGGCCTCGAGGCGCCGCGGTGACCTGGTTCCAAAGCGTCCTCGACTGGCTCGGCGGCGCGCTGATCGCGCTGGCCGCGGCCATGGGACTCGGCGGCGGCGGGCCGCTCCAGCTCCAGGGCTACGTCGAGGGCGAGTACGTCTATGTCGCCTCGCCGGTCGCCGGCCGCCTGCAAACTCTCGAGGTCAGCCGTGGCGCGCAGGTCGCGGCCGGCGCGCCGCTGTTTGAGCTCGATTCCGCCAGCGAGCGGCCGGCCCGCGATGATGCCGCAGCGAAGCTGGCGCGGGCCGAGGCCAATCTCGCCAACCTCCGGAAGGGCAAGCGGCCATCGGAGATCGATGCGTTGAAAGCGCAGCTCGCGCAGGCGAACGCCATGCTGCAGCTGTCGGCCTCGGAGCGCCGGCGCCAGGAGCATCTGGTCGAGACCCGGGTCGCCAGCCGCGAGGCCCTGGACCAGGCTCAGGCCGAGCACGAGCGCGACCAGGCGCGGGTCAGGGAACTCGAGGCGGAGCTCGCAACCGCGCAACTCGGCGCGCGCGCCGACGAGATCCAGGCCGCCGAGGCGGAGGTGATCGCGGCGCGGGCCCAGCTCGCTCAGGCCCAGTGGCGCGTCGACCAGTTGTCCGAGGCGGCACCCCAGGCCGGCCTCGTCATCGACACCCTCTATCGGCCGGGCGAGTGGGTGACTGCGGGCGCGCCTGTGGTCCAGCTGCTGCCGCCCGCCAACGTCAAGATCCGCTTCTTCATGCCCGAGCCGCGGCTCGGCAACGTCCAGGTTGGCGACGAGGTGCAGGTGCGCTGCGACGCCTGCGCGCCGGGACTCACGGCCGCGATCAGCTTCATCTCGCCGGACGCCGAGTACACGCCGCCCGTGATCTACAGCCGCGAGATGCGCGCGAAGCTGGTCTACTTGGTCGAGGCCAGACCGCGCGAGCCCGGGGCGCTGCGGCCCGGCCAGCCCGTCGACGTCATCGTGCCGCCGGCACCCTCGAGCTGAGCCCATGGACGGCACCGATCTCGCGATCACGGTCCAGGGTCTCTCGAAATCGCTGGGCGGCCGCAAGGTGATCGACGATTTCTCGATCGAGGTCCCGGCCGGTCACATCTTCGGCTTCCTCGGGCCCAACGGCAGCGGCAAGACCACCACGATCCGAATGCTGTGCGGGCTTTTGACCCCGGACGCCGGCAGTGGCCAATGCCTGGGTTTCGACATCATCAGGCAGAGCGCAGAGATCAAGCGCGAAGTCGGCTACATGCCCCAGCGCTTCGGGCTGTACGAGGACCTCAGCATCCGCGAGAACCTGGACTTCGTCGCCCGGCTCTATGGCATTCCCGAGCCCAGGCGGACGGTCGGGGCGACGATCGAGCAGCTGGGCCTCGTCGGCCGCGCGCGCCAGCTTGCGGGTCAGCTCTCGGGTGGCTGGAAGCAGCGCCTGGCGCTCGCCGCCTGCCTGCTGCACAGCCCGCGTCTGCTGCTCCTCGACGAGCCGACCGCCGGGGTCGACCCCAAGGCCCGGCGCGAGTTCTGGGACCAGATCCACGAGCTTGCCCGCGCCGGCATGACCGTGCTGGTCAGCACCCACTACATGGACGAGGCCGAGCGCTGCCACGAGGTCGGCTATCTGGCGGCGGGCAAACTCCTGGTCCACGGCGGGGTCGAGCAGGTGCTCGAGCGCTCGGGCCTCACCACCGTCCAGGTCGCGGGCCCCGATCTGGAGGCGCTCGCGGCCGAGCTGCGCTCGTTGCCGGGCGTCGAGATGACTGCGGCATTTGGCGCGTCCCTGCACGTCAGCGGCACCGACGAGGGCGTGCTCGAGCGCAGCCTCGCCCCCTTCCGCGCCGATCCGAGGTATCGCTGGACCGAGACCCGCCCCAGCCTCGAGGACGTGTTCATCCACACCCTTCAGCGCGCCGGCGTGACCGCGTCATGACCGGC
>DATAOG010000669.1:0-9355 GCA_036265855.1 Geminicoccaceae bacterium
GAGCGGCATCAACCTGAACAAGTCCGAAGCCGAGCTGGTCGAGCAGGTTCGCGGCTGGCGGGCGGCCGGCTTCAAGGCCTTCAAGATAAAAGTCGGCAAGCCCGAGATCGAGGAGGATGTCGAGCGTCTGACCAGGGTCCGGGAAATCGCGGGCCGGCTGCCGGTCATGGTCGACGCCAACCAGGGCTGGGATATCGGCTGGGCGGCGCGCGCGATCAACGCGTTCGAGCCGCTCTCACCGCACTGGGTCGAGGAGCCGCTGCTCGCCGACGACATCGAGGGCCACGCCCGGCTGCGCCAGCGCGTCAGGAGCCCGATCGCAATCGGCGAGAACGTCTACACGCTCCAGCAGTTTGGCCAATACCTCGCGCAGGGCGCCTGCGACTTCGTCCAGGCCGACGTGGTCCGGGTCGGCGGCATCACGCCCTATCTCGAGATCGCAGCGCTCGCGCGCGCCTTCGGCGTGCCGCTCGCGCCGCACTTCATGATGGAATTGTCCGGCCAGCTGCTCTGCTGCCTGCCCAACGCGCACATCCTGGAGAGCATCGAGGGTGGCTCGCTGACCGAGCTTGGCGTGCTCGCGCCGCCGATCCGGATCGCCGATGGCTGGTTCGCGCCGCCCGACCGCCCCGGCCACGGCATCCTGTTCGATCGCGATGTGCTCGCCGCCTACGCGGTCCGCACCTAGGCCAGCTCGTCCGCCCGGCGCGCGTGCGTCAGCCGCGGCGGGGCCCGGCCGCAATCCCCGAGACGGTGATCCGCAGGCGGTCCCACCAGTGCCGGAGCGACCGGGAGGCTGCGCCGAACCCGTCGGGCATGTCGAGCTGGATCGGCCGCAGGAGCAGCCGGCGGCGCCACGGCGATTTCGGCGCCGACTCGGTCAGCTTAGCGCGCCGGGTCGAGACCGGCTCGCCGGCGGCCGCGCTCGCCGCGCGATGCTTCTTGACCAAAGGATGATCGGGCGCGACTTCCTGCGGCAGCTTCAGATCGAGCCCCGCGGGCGCCCACACGACCCGATAGAACACCGGCGCGTTGCGCCGTGGGCCGGCCTTGCGGCGCTCGATCTTCGGGAACTCGGCGCCGCGCAGGCGTTCTGCGACCGCCGCAAGCCCGATCCGCCGCGCCGGCTTGTCTTTGAGGTATCGCGAGTAAGGATGCTCCGGATGCTTGGCAATGGTCTCGTCGAAGGCCGCACGCGCCGGCACCCAGTCGCCGCTCTCGCCCAGCCGCTCGATCGTCTGAAACATCAGACGCGCGAAATCCTCGGCGTCGCGGGCGATCGACTGCGCCATCGGGCATTCCTCCGCAGCATCCGCGTCGTCGATCGCGCGGCAGGCTGTGGCCGGAAGGTAACCTGAGACTCCTTAAGCGACCGTAAGCGCAGGTGAGCGCGAGACTTGTGGGTGGGAGGTGGCGCGCTTCACAGGCGAGGCCGGCTACATCCGTCACGACTCGCTTTCCGTGAACTCCTCGAGGCAGGACGGCCATTTGGAGCAGTTCGGCGACGTGCCACCATCGCCGGTCTCGGACAGCGGCGAGAAGAGGGCGTTCGAGGATCCGGGCGGCGTGGTGGTCGACCATGGCTTCGCATGGACGGAATCGAACGAGTCGATGAGAGCGTGCGGAACCGCCGCGGCCGTTCGTATTTGCCGACCGCCATCGACATGATGGTGCCGGCGGCAGGAATCGAACCCGCAACCTCCCGCTTACAAGGCGGATGCTCTACCGTTGAGCTACGCCGGCGCGCGGTCCTTACCTAGGCGGCCGGCTGGAGAGGCGCAAGCGCGTGTTCGACCTTTGCGGCCCGCGGAACCGGCAGGCGAACGACGCGTTGCTCGCGCACCATCACCGGACCATCCCTGCCGCCAAGGAGCCAAGCGTGGCCACGGAAAAGCTGCGAGTCTGGCCGGGTCTGCCCTATCCCTTGGGCGCCACCTGGGATGGCGCCGGCACGAATTTCGCCTTGTTCTCGGCGCACGCCGAGAAGGTCGAGCTCTGCCTGTTCGACCTCCACGGCGAGCGCGAGACGGCCCGGGTCGTGCTGCCCGAGTTCACGCACGAGATCTGGCACGGCTACCTGCCGGACGCCCGCCCGGGCCAGCTCTACGGCTACCGCGTCTACGGGCCTTATCAGCCCACGGCCGGCCATCGCTTCAACCACCATAAGCTCTTGATCGACCCCTACGCCAAGTCGCTAGCCGGCGATCTGCACTGGGACGATGCGCTGTTCGGCTACCGGGTCGGCGATCCCGAGGCAGATCTGTCGTTCGACGAGCGCGACAGCGCGCCGTTCATGCCCAAGTGCCAGGTCGTCGATCCCGCCTTCACCTGGGGCAGCTCGCGGCCCGAGCAGCGTCCCTGGCCCGAGACGATCGTCTACGAGATGCACGTCAAGGGCTTCACCAAGCGCCACCCGGAGGTGCCCGAGAACCTGCGCGGCACCTTCGGCGGCCTGACCAGCGGGCCGATCGTCGCCTACCTTGGCGAGCTCGGCGCTACCGCGCTCGAGCTCTTGCCGGTGCACGCCTTCGTCCACGACCGTCACCTGATCGAGCGCGGGCTGCGCAATTACTGGGGCTACAACACGATCGGCTTCTTCGCCCCGCACCCCGAGTACCTGGGTGCAGGCGGGCTCGGCGAGATCAAGACTTTCGTCCAGGTCATGCACGACGCCGGCCTCGAGGTGATCCTGGACGTCGTCTACAATCACACCGCCGAGGGCAGCCACATGGGCCCGACGCTCTCCTTCCGCGGCATCGACAACCGCTCGTACTATTATCTCATGGCTGGCGACGCGCGCCACTACAACGACTTCACCGGCACCGGCAATGCCTTGGAACTGCGCCACCCCTACGTGCTGCGCATGGTCACCGACTCGCTCCGCTACTGGGTCGAGGAGATGCGGGTCGACGGCTTCCGCTTCGATCTCGCGACCACGCTGGCAAGGGTGGAAGGGCCGTTCAACGAGCACGCGAGCTTCCTCGACACGGTCGCCCAGGACCCGGTCCTCGCCAAGGTCAAGCTGATCGCCGAGCCCTGGGACACCGGGCTCGGCGGCTATCAGGTCGGCAAGTTCCCGCCGGGCTGGGCGGAGTGGAACGACCAGTACCGCGATACGCTGCGCAAGTTCTGGAAGGGCGACCCCGGCCAGCTGCCCGCGCTCGCATCCCGGTGGTCGGGCTCGGCGGACATCCATCACCACCGCGGCCGCCGCCCGTGGGCGAGCATCAATTTGGTCACCGCCCATGATGGCTTCACGCTCCGCGACCTGGTCAGCTACGAGCGCAAGCACAACGACGCCAACAAGGAGGACAATCGGGACGGCTCGGACAACAACAACGGCTGGAACTGCGGCGTCGAGGGCGAGACCGACGATCCCGGGATCCAGGCGCTGCGCCGGCGTCAGATGCGCAATTTCCTGACCACGCTGGTGCTCGCGCAGGGCGTGCCGATGCTGGTCGCAGGCGACGAGTTCGCCCGCAGCCAGGGCGGCAACAACAACGCCTATTGTCAGGACAACGAGATCAGCTGGGTCGACTGGCGCCTGAGCGAGGAGAACGACAATCTGCTCGCCTTCACCCGCGCGCTGATCCGGCTGCGGCGCGAGCACATCGTGTTCCGGCGCTCGCGCTTCTTCGAGGGCAAAACGATCTCGGGCACCGAGGTCAAGGACGTCACCTGGCTGCGGGCCGACGGCGAGGAAATGAGCGAGGCGGACTGGTCGGACCCGGAGGCCCGAACCCTCTGCCTGCTGCTGAGCGGCGAAGCCGGGCGCACGCATCTGACCCAGCGCGGCGAGCAGGAGTTGGACGACACCTTTCTTTTGATCGTGAACGCCTCGCACAATCCTGCGACCCAGCGCCTGCCGGCCGGATCGGACGATCTTCGCTGGCAGACGCTGATCGATACCGCCGTGGAGGCGATCGAGGAAGACGACGGGCACGTGGCGTCCGGCGAAGAGATCGAGCTGCCCGGCCGCTCCGCAAGGCTGCTGATCAGGCGCTGCGAGGTCTGATCGCCGGACATCGGAACTTGAAGCGCGCACCGGGAGTTGGCCTGAGGGCAAGGTCGTGGCAGCATCGGTCAGGCAATGGGAGAAGTGATCGTGGAGTTCAGCATCATCGCTGGCGCGCTCGTGGCCCTGGTGCTGGCCGGGCCGGCGGCCGCGCAGGAGGCGGGCGACCCGGCCGCGGGTCACGCGCTTGCCAGCAAGTTCTGCTCGTCCTGCCATATCGTCGGCGCCGAGCGTGTCGGCAGCGACGCGGCGCCGCCGTTTCGGGCAATCGCCGCCGATCCGAGCAAGTCGTTCACCGAGCTGCATGCCTGGCGCGGCCCGATGCACCCGGTGATCTCCAACCTCGCGCTCAGCACGCGGCAGATCGCCGACATCAACGCTTACCTCGACAGCCTGCGCCCGTCCTCGGAGCCCGCCACGACGACGCCGACGGAAACCAGCAAGCCGCCGCCCGCGATCCAGAATGCCCCGCCGGAGAAGCTCGGCCCGCCGGTTCAGCCCAAGCCCAAGTGAGCGGCACCCGACCTGCTCACCGGCCGAGCCTGATGCTGCCATTCTCGAGCACGGTCCACCCGGGATTCCAGGCGACCTCCCAAGGGTGGCCGTCGGGGTCGGCGAAATAGCCGGTGTAGCCGCCCCAGGACGCGTTCTCGGCGGGCTTGAGGATCGTCGCGCCGGCGGCTTCGGCCTCCGCGAGCACCCGGTCGACCTCCTCGCGCGAGCGGGTGTTGTAGGCGAGCGCGATGCCACCGAAGCCGCTGCCGGCGGCCGCCAGCCGGGCGTCGGCCGCGAGCGCCTCGCGTGCCCAGAGGGCCAGCACCGCGCCGCCGACCTGGAAGAAGACGACCTCGGGATGGGCGTTGCCCCGGCGCCAGCCCAGGCCCTCCTCATAGAAGCGGCGGGATCGCTCCAGATCAGCGACGCCGAGGGTCACGAGGCTGAGACGCTGCTCCATGGCTTCTCTTCCGATCCACCGTTCGACCTCAAAGATACGGGCGTCGTGGAGCCCGGTCTTGAACAATTCCGATGTTACGCGTCTTGACGGTCCGTCTCAGGAACGCACAGGCGCTCGCTCGGATTGCGCCGCCACTGCTGAAGCCCCACTCTGGATGGCAACCGCTCGTTTCTCACTTCGAGAGGGACAAACTCCCTTCAAGTGAAGGGCCGCGCCCGGCTCGATGACCACGGCTCGCCGCACGCGGGCTCAGATGGTCCGAGCCGTCAGGCTTCGGCGAGCTCCGGGGCGGGGAGGACGGTCGATTTGACCGTGCGCATCGCCATCGCATCGGCAATCGCGCGGGAGAGCCCGTCCTGATCGAACGGGTAGAGAGTCTGCATCTCGAGCCAGGGATAGCGGTCGCGCGCCCGGTCGAGCATCGCGACGCCCAGCGCCAGGTCGTTGGCGGTGAACGCCCAGGAGCCGAGAACGTTCAGATCCTTGGCACAGATCCGATGCCAGTTCGTGGAGATCGCGCCGGCATCGGTGAACTGGCCCATCTCGACGTAGGTGCCGCCATCCCGCAGCATCTCGATGCCCTCGGGCCCGGCGGAAGGGTGGCCCGAGCAGTCCATCACGAGATCCGCGCCGAAGCCGCCGACCAGCTCCCGCACTCGGTCGACGCGCTCCTCGGGCGTACGGTATTCGTCGAGGTCGACCGTCGCCTCGGCGCCGAAGCGGCGGGCGAGCGCAAGCCGCGGCGTCTCGGGCGCGCCGACGCAGAGCACCCGGCCGGCGCCCATCTCCTGGGCGGCCGCGATGGCAAGGATGCCGATCGGCCCCGAGCCCTGGATCACGACCGTGTCGCCCCAGTGGAAGCCGCCGGCGCGTGCGGCTCGGTTGAAGGCGCGAATGCAGGAGGTCAGCGGCTCCGACAGCGCGCCCAGGCGAAGCAGCATGTCGTCCGGCAGCCGGTAGATCTTGGTCCCGGGCAGCTCCTCCAGGTCGACATAGACGTACTCGGCGAACCCGCCCCAAAGGTGCGGCGGCTTGTCGAAGCCCAGATAACGGCCGTAGTAGACCGGGGTCAGACATTTGTTGGCCGTCTCGGGATAATGCAGGCAATAGTGGCACCGGCCGCAGGGCATCAGCGGCGGCAGCATGACCTTGGCGCCCACCACGAGCGGCAGGCCCATGAAGTCGGCCTCGAGCCCGGGCCCGATCTCGACGATGACGCCCGCGAGCTCGTGGCCGAGCGTGAACGGCCAGGGCAGGGGCTTCGGCCAGTGGCCCTTCAGGATGTGCAGGTCCGTGCCGCAGACGCCGCAGGCGCCGATTCGGATCAGCGCCGCCTTTTCCGGTACCTCCGGTTTCGGCACCTCGCGGATGACCGGCGGCGCGCCCGGACCGGCAAAGGTCGCGACCCGGATGCTCATGCCGCCTCGCTGGTCCGGGCGGCCTCGGCGACCATCTGGCGCCGGATGCGGACCGCCTGCGAGCCCTCGTCGAGCTCGACGTCGGCCGCCGACAGGATTTCTCCCGGTGCGACGTCGCGTCTGAGCCGGACATGCGCGAGGCCGATCGGCAGCGCGTCGAGGGCCCGGGAGCGCTCGGCCGGGATCAGCTTGCCCCAGACCGTGTAGCCGCCCTCGCCATCCAGCATCTCGCCCATCTTGAGCGCGCGCTTGGCGGTCGCGACCGCATCGCCGCGCCAGCTCTGACTGGAGCCGGTCGGCTCGCCGCGCAACGCCGCATTCAGGACCGAGATCGAGAGCTCGAGCCCGATCAGGTGGAAGGGCTTGTACATCGCGGCGTAGCGGCCGCTGTCGTCGGTCCTGAGACCGTACTGCCTGAAGCAGGCAGCGGCGTAGTCGTTCGGCGCCTCGAGCACGACGTAGACCCCCCAGCGCAGATCCCGGGACACCGGCCGACCGTCGCGCTCGAGCGAGGACACGACCTCGACCATGTTTTTCCCTTCCAGGCAGCCGCCCACGGTGCGCGGCCGCAGCACCTGGGCGAGATCATCGACGCCGCACGGCGGAAAACCGAGCCCGTCCTCGGGCACCTCGAGGCCGCAGGCATTCGCGATCGCCGCCATCTCGATCGCCGACTTGGTGCCGTCGAGGAAGGAATTGAACATCTGCGGGTTCATGCCCGCGGCCGCCGCCTGTTCCGGGGTCAGGCCATAGTGCGGCCAGACCTCGTCGGGCGTCACTTGATGGAATTTCGGGAGGTATTTGGTGCCCTTGCCGGCTGCCATCACGGCAAAGCCGGCGGCGCGCGCCCAATCAACCATCTCGGCGACCAGCGCCGGTTGATCGCCGTAGGCCATCGAGTAGACCACGCCGCGGGCGTGGGCCCGGGCCGCGAGCAGCGGCCCGGCGAGCACGTCCGCCTCGACGTTGACCATGACGATCGACTTGCCGGCCTCGATCGCGGCCAGCGCATGGACGATCCCGGCGGACGGCGCCCCGGTCGCCTCGATCACGACCTCGACGTCATCGGCGGTGCACGCGTCGGCACCGCGATCGGCATACCATGTGCGCGCGATCCGCGCCGTGTCCCAGCCGACCCGACGGCAGGCCTCGCGCGCCCGCTCCGGGTCGAGATCCGCGATCACCGCCACCTCGAGCCCGGGAATGCTCGGCACCTGCGAGAGGAACATCGAGCCGAACTTGCCGGCGCCGATCAGGCCGACCCGGACCGGCCGACCGGCCTGGACCCGGGCGGCGAGCTTGCTCATCAGGTTCATGGCTACTCGGCCGCGATCTTATGGGTGCGGGCGTACTGCAGCAACGCGTCCGGGGCGACGGCCTTGATCGGCGTGAAGTCCCGATGCGCGATCCAGGCCTCTCGGTTGAACTTGGTGATGTGGTTCGAGACCGCGCAGAGCGTCAGATAGACGATCTTGCGCGGGTAGGGCGTGATGTTCGGCGGCGAGGCGTGCACGAGATTGCCGTGGAACATCAGGACCGAACCTGGCTTTCCGGTCGGCGCGACGATCCCGCCGTCGGCCGTGAGCTTCGTGATGGTCTCGTGATCGAGCGTCCACAATGGATATGAAGTCGTGGCCTTGTCGTGGCCGGCGGCGAGCACGCCCTTTTTGTGGCTTTTGGGGATGAACATCAGCGGGCCGTTGATCGGCATGACCTCGTCGAGGAAGACCGAGATGTTCATCGCGCGCGCCTCGGGCATGCCGTCGTCGCGCGCCCAGGTGCCGTAGTCCTGGTGCCACTGCCAGACCTCGCCGTCGAACGGCGCCTTGGCGTTGATCTTGAACTGGTGCATGTAGACCGGCTCGCCGAACAGCTGCTCGAGCGGCTCGATTAGGCGCGGGTCGGCGCCGAGCAGGCGGAACGCTTCGTTGTAGGTATGCGCAGCGAACGCCGTGCGGGGCGCCCCCGACTTCTCGCGCCAGACCTCCTTGCGCTCGGCCCGCAAGATCGCCTCGGCTTCGGCGCGCAGCACCGCCATCTCTTCTCCGGAAAAACACTCGGGCAGGAAGATGTAGCCCTGCTCGTCGAATTGCTCGAGTTGCGCGTCCGTCAAACGCATCGCCGTCTCCTCGCTTCCGGTTGTCTCCGACTCAGGCGGCCGCAGCGCGGCCTGCCAGACGGTCCGCCGCTTGAGCGCCCGCCCGAAGCGCATGCTCGCGCGCTGCCCGCGCGGCCGCCTCGATTTCGCCCGCGCGCACCGCGGCCAGGATTGCCTGATGCTCGCGCCAGACGACTGTCCGGTGCCCCGGGACCTCCAGAACGGCGCCCATCGCGCGCATGAACTGCGGCCATTGCGGCGCCACCGTCGCCTCGATCGCGGCATTGCCCGAGAGCCGATAGAGTGTCGTGTGGAAGGTCACGTCGGCCCGGATCAGCGCGCCGGCCGGGGCATCGTCGGGCAGGCCGAGCCCGGCCTCGAGCGCGCGCGCCACCCCGGCCCAGGCCTCGGGCTCCAGCGTTGCGCTCCGGCGAGCCGCAAGCTCAGCCGCCAGCTGATCGAGCGCCGCCCGCACCTGGTACAGATCCTGGACCTGCTCCGGCTCGAGCGCGGCCACGGCTAGGCCCTTGCGGCCGTGCTCGACCGCGAGCCCCTGCCGCTTGACCAGCTGCAGCGCATGACTCACCGGCTGGCGCGACACGCCGAGCAGCGCCGCGACCTCGTCCTGGCGCAGCCGGTGCCCAGGCGCAAGCCTGCCGTCGGCGATCGCCGCCACTAGCCGCTCGTACACCCGATCGACCAGGGCCGCGCTGCCCGCCAACGGCTCCAGCGGTCGAGGCAGATCCACCAGCCCTCCCGTTCTGAAATTTGGAATTCCGAATTCTATATTCATCCGTCAGCATCACGTCAAGAGAATCGACTTCTCGCCCGCTACCTTGCTCGCGCCGGTGGCACCGGTCAGGAAGACG
>DATAOG010000670.1:0-15297 GCA_036265855.1 Geminicoccaceae bacterium
GGCGCGGACAGCGGATCGCGGGCGTCGGCCCCGGCCATCACTTCGTGCAGCAGCGCCGCATCGGCGACCGTCCGGCCCATCGCGCCCTGGACGCTGAGCGGCGACCAGCCGAGCAGACGCAGCTCGTGCGGCACCACGCCCGGGCTCGGCCGGAAGCCGACCACGCCGCAGTAGGCAGCAGGGTTGCGCAAGGAACCGCCCATGTCCGAGCCGGTCGCGAGCGGCACCATGCCGGTCGCGAGCGCCACCGCCGAGCCGCCCGAGGAGCCGGCGCAGGTCTTGTCCGGGTCGAACGGGTTGCCGGTCGCGCCGTAGACCGGATTGACCGTGTTGGCGCCGGCGCCGAACTCGGGCGTGTTGGTCTTGCCGACGACGATCCCGCCGGCCTGGCGGATCGCCGCGACCTGCCGCTCGTCCGCTTCAGGGACGAAACTCGAAAACTCGGGCGAGCCGAAGGTGGTCCTGAGCCCGCCCGTCAGCGCCAGGTCCTTGACCCCGATCGGCAGGCCGTGCAGCGCCCCGAGCGGATCGCCGGCCATGACCGCGCGCTCGGCGGCTTCGGCCTCGGTCGCCGCCCGCTCGAAGCAGGTCGCGACGACGGCGTTGACCGCGCCGTTCACCCGCTCGATCCGGGCCCGGCAGGACGCCAGCAGCTCGACCGGCGAGATCTGTTTGGCGCCGATCAGCCGGCGCAGCTCGACCGCCTCAAGATCGCAAAGCTCGCCCATCGACGCCTCGTTGCTGTCCGGGGGCCGCATTGTCGGCGGCCGCCGGCCCTGTGCGCAAGTCGCAATCCGTCCCTGCCAGCGAGGTCCTTCCGGCGATGGTGACCCGGCCGCCGCCGGCCGAGAACGGCTGCAGCGCGCTTTAGAGCCTGCGTCAGCAGACTTCGCTCAGGACCGGGTGAATACGGCTCCGGCAGCGAGGCGCTGGCCGGCCGGTTGCCCGGCGCGAACGGGCGTGTCAGAGAGAGGCGCCATGAGGCAACGCGTGCTCATCGTCGGCGCCGGCCAGGCGGGCGCGCAGGTCGCGATCAGCCTGCGTCAGCTGGGCTTCGCGGGCGAGATCGTCCTGATCGGCGACGAGCCGGCGCCGCCCTATCAGCGCCCGCCACTCTCGAAAGCCTACATGAGCGGCGATATGCCGCTCGAGCGGACCCTGATCCGTTCGGAGGGATATTACGCGAAAAGCGCGATCGATCTGCGGCTCGAGGTCCGGGCGCTTTGCATCCGGCGGGCCGAGCGCACGGTTGCTGCGACCGGCGGCGGGCTGCCCTATGACGTCCTGGTGCTCTGCACCGGTGCCCGGGCAAGGCGTCTTGAGCTCTCGGGTGAGGATCTGAGCGGTGTCTTCTATCTGCGCACGCTCACGGACTCCGAGCGGATCCGGGCCGCGGTCCGGCCGGGCGCGCGGGCGGTGATCATCGGCGGCGGCTATATCGGGCTCGAGATCGCGGCGAGCCTGAGAAAGCTCGGCGCCGAGGCGACCGTGCTCGAAGCCCTGGACCGGGTCATGAACCGGGTCGTGGCGCCGCCGGTTTCCGCATTTTTTGCCGCCGAGCACGCCCGCCACGGCGTCGCGATCGAGAGCGGCGCCCAAGTCGCGGCCCTCGAGGGCGCGAGCGAGGTCGAGCGCGTGGTCTGCCGTGGTGGGCGAACGTTCGCCGCGGATCTGGTCGTGATCGGGGTCGGTGCGCTGCCGAACGACGAATTGGCAGCGAAGGCCGGACTTGAGGTCGAGAACGGCATCGTCGTCGATGAGTTCGGCCGGACGAGCGATCCTGCGATCTTCGCCGCGGGCGACGTCACCAACCATCCGAGCCCGTTGTTCGGCTGCCGGCTCAGGCTGGAATCGGTCCATAACGCGATGGCCCAGGCCAAAGCGGTCGCCCAAGCGATCGCGGGCAAGCCCACGCCCTACGCCGAGGTGCCATGGTTCTGGTCCGACCAGTATGATCTCAAGCTGCAGATCGCCGGCATCGGCAGCCCGGACGATCAGCTGATCCTGCGCGGGGAGCCCCCGAACCGAAGCTTTTCCGCTCTGCACTTCCGCCAGGGTCGCCTGGCCGCGATCGATTGTGTCAACCGCGGCGCCGATTTTCTAGCGGCCAAGAAGCTGATCGCCGAGCGCCGGCCGGTCGATCCCACCCGGGCCGCCGACCCGGAGATCCGGCTCGCCGAGCTCTAGGCGCCGTCCTGGCCCGCGCGATCCGCCCGTCGGCCTGCCGATGCGATCGAGCCGCGCCGCGCAGCTTGACAATGCCGGGTTCTGATGAGAGGGGACCCGAAACCCGTGAGCGTGCCATGGTAGGGCTCCTGTCTCGGATGCTGCTGGCCGGCCTGACGGTCGCGCTGGCCGCCGGTTCGATGGTCCGGCCGCGCCCGGCGCCGCCGGCGCGTGGTCAGACGCCGAGCCTGCATCCGGATCACGTCGAGCTCGGCGACGGCACCCGGCTGCCGCTCCGCTGCTGGCAGCCCGATGGGCTGCCCAAGGCGTTGGTGCTCGGCCTGCACGGCTATGGCGACTGCCGGGAATCGTTCGCCCGGATCGGAGCTTGGCTGGCGGCCCGGGAGGTCGCGCTTGTCGCCTACGATCAGCGCGGCTTTGGCGAGACCAAATCGCGCGGGGTCTGGCCCGGTGCTCTGACCCTGGTCCACGATCTGGCCGACGTGGTCGCGGCGCTGCGCGCCGAGGAGCCCGACCTGCCGCTGATCCTGCTCGGCGAAAGCATGGGCGGCTCGGTCGCGCTCGCCGGGCTCGGCGGGGGCAAGGTTGGCGGCGTCGACCGGCTGATTCTCGCCGCGCCCGGGGTCCGCGCCGCCGACGCCCCGCTCCAGCAGCTGCATGACGTGGCCCTCAAGCTCGGCGCGCTGGCGCTGCCCTGGCTCGCGATCGAGCTGCGCCGGGGCGCCCGCCCCTGGCTCGCGCCCGAGGAATCGGCGCGGCTCGCCGACGATCCCCTGATCCTGCGCGAGCTCAGCGTCGGCACCTACGATGGCCTGATCGAGCTCGCCAACCTGGCCTCGGCCAGGCCGCTCGTGCCGCTGCCGCCGACCCTGCTGCTGTACGGCGCGCTCGACCGCACGATCACCCGTCAGGCGATCGACGAGCTCGCCGAGCACCTGGGCGAGCGGGGCGCGCTTCGCGTCTATCCCGAGCGCCATCACCTGCTGCTCCACGAGACCGAATCGGAGCAGGTGTTCGCCGACTGCCTGACCTGGCTCCTGCCGGCGCGCAGCCACGCCGCCTGAGGCCGGTCGGCCGGAGACGGGCCGCCGCGGAGCGGCCGCGGCTTCAGTGGGCCTGGGCCCAGATCTTGCGCTTGGTCGCGTACAAGAGCGCGGTCAGCACGATCAGGAACAGCATGACCTTGAGGCCGGTCTCTTTGCGGGCCTCGAGCGTCGGCTCGGCGGCCCAGGTCAGGAAGTTCGCGACGTCGGCCGCCTCCTGCTGCAGGCTCGCCTCGGTCTTGTCGGCGTAGGTCACCTGGCCGGCGGTCAGCGGCGGCGGCATCGCGATCCAGTGGCTCGGGAAATAGATGTTGTAATGGCTTCCGGGCGGCCCGGTCTCGCCCGCCGGCGGGTCCTTGTAGCCCTGCAGCAGGCTGTAGACGTAGTCGGCGCCGCCGGCGCGCGCCTTGACGATCAGCGACAGATCGGGCGGCAGGGCGCCGCCATTGGCCGCCCGCGCCGCCTGCTCGTTGGCGAACGGTGCCGGGAAGATGTCGGTCGGCTTGCCCGGCCGCTGGTACATCTCGCCCTGGTCGTTCGGCCCGTCGGTGACCTTGGCCTCGGCGGCGATCGCCTTGATCTCGTCGTCGCTGTAGCCGAGGTCGGCCAGGTTGCGGAACGCGATGTACTTCAACGAATGGCAGTTCGAGCAGACCTCCCGGTAGACCTGCAGACCGCGTTGGGCGGCGGCGCGGTCGAAGTGACCGAATACGCCCTCGAACGGCCAAGGCCGGTGCAGCAACGCCGGCGAGCCCTCGGCCGCATGCGCCGGCGCCCAGGGCGCGCAGCCGATCGCCGCGACCGCCGCGACCGCGGCCGTCAACACCAGCCTGAAGGACGACATCGCGATCCTCATTCGGCCGGCGCCGCACCGGGCGGCAGGACCGGCTCGCTGATGCTCCTCGGCAGCTGCCGGGGCCGCTCGAGCTTGCCGAGCAGAGGCAGCAAGACCAGGAAGAACACGTAATAGTAGAGGGTGCCGAGCTGCGCCATCAGCACGTAAGTGCCCTCGGGCGGATGCGCGCCGAGATAGCCGAGCATCACGCAGTCGAGCACGAGCAGCCAGAAGAACCACTTGAAGACCGGCCGGAAGCGGCCGCTGCGCACCGGCGAGGTGTCGAGCCAGGGCAGGAAGAACAGGATGATGATCGAGCCGAACATCAAGATCACGCCGATCAGCTTCGCCGGGATGAACAGGATGTTGAAGGTGATCGCGCGCAGGATGGCGTAGAACGGCAGGAAGTACCACTCGGGCACGATGTGCGGCGGGGTCTGCAGCGGGTTGGCCGGGATGTAGTTGTCCGGATGGCCCAGCAGGTCCGGATAGTAGAAGATGAGGATCGCGGACACGATCAGGAAGACCCCGAGGCCGAACATGTCCTTGACCGTGTAGTAGGGATGGAACGGCAGCGTATCCTTCGGCGACACCTTGTCGATCCCGAGCGGATTGTTCGAGCCGTGCTGGTGCAGCGCGAGCAGGTGCACGACGACCACGCCGACGATCAGGAACGGCAGCAGGTAGTGCAGCGAATAGAACCGGTTGAGCGTCGGGTTGTCGACCGAGAAGCCGCCCCACAGCCAGGTCACGATGCTCTCGCCGAACAGCGGCACCGCCGAGAACAGGTTGGTGATCACGGTCGCCGCCCAGAAGCTCATCTGGCCCCAGGGCAGGACGTAGCCCATGAACGCGGTCGCCATCATCAGCAGCAGGATGACTACGCCGAGCATCCACAGCAATTCCCGAGGCGCCTTGTACGATCCGTAATACAGGCCGCGGAAGAGGTGGATGTAGACCGCGATGAAGAACATCGAGGCGCCATTGGCATGGGCGTAGCGCAACAGCCAGCCGTAGTTGACGTCGCGCATGATGTGCTCGACGCTGTCGAAGGCGAAGCTGACCTGAGGCGTGTAGTGCATCGCGAGCACGACGCCGGTCAGGATCTGCAGCACGAGCGCGATGCCGGCAAGCGAGCCGAAGTTCCACCAGTAGCTGAGGTTGCGTGGTGCCGGATAGTTCTTGCCCATGAAGTTGTCGAGCGTGCTGAACACCGGCAGCCGGTACTCGATCCAGCGCACGACCGGATTGCTGTAGACCGGGCTTTCCTCTTGGCTCGCGCTCATGTCCCCTCCGCCGGTCTACGCCGCGGTTCAGCCGACCTGGATTACATTGTCGCTGGTGAACTTGTAGGGCGGCACCACCAGATTCTTGGGCGCCGGGCCCTGACGGATGCGCCCGGAGGTGTCGTACACCGACCCGTGGCAGGGGCAGAACCAGCCGCCGAACTGGCCGCGCGGGTCGCCCGCGCCCTGGCCGAGCGGGACGCAGCCCAGATGCGTGCAGATGCCGATCACCACCAGCCATTCGGGCTTGATCACCCGCTGGGCATCGGTCTGCGGGTCACGCAGGCTGTTGACGTCGACCGCGCGGGCCGCTTCGATCTCCTTGGGCGGCCGATGATCGATGAAGACCGGCTTGCCCCGCCATTTGGCGGTGATCCGCATGCCCTGCTCGATGCCCGCGAGATCGACCTCGATCGAGCCCAGCGCCAGCACGTCGGCCGAGGGGTTCATGCTGTCGATCAGCGGCCAGATCAGCGCGGCGGTGCCGACGGCCACGGTCGCGCCGGTCAGCAGGTACAGGAAGTCGCGCCGGGTGCCCTCCTCGCTCGCAGCATCGCGTCGAGTTGCCGCCATATCGGCCATCGCTTACCGTCCAGATTTTCAACCTAAAGCCTTGGAAACCGGCCGGACTGTAGAAGAGGCCCGCGCGGCGCGCAAGCGCGCCGGCGGAAAGGTCGCACCGCGCGCGGGCGGCCGGCTGCGCCTAGCGCTCTATCAACCGGACATCGCGGTCAATGCCGGCGCGGCGCTGCGGCTCGCGGCCTGCCTCGACGTCGCGCTGCTGGTGATCGAGCCCTGCGGCTTCGTCTGGGACGATCGCCGCCTGCGCCGGGTCGGGCTCGACTATGTGGCGGCGGCTCGCCTGACCCGTTTCCAGAGCTTCGCCGCCTTTGAGCAATGGCGGCGTGAGGAAGGCGGCCGACTGATCCTGCTGACCACGGCCGCCGACCAGGCGTATCACGAGGTCAGCTATCGCTCGGGCGACGTTCTGCTCGCCGGCCGCGAGAGCGCGGGTGCGCCGCCGGAGGTCCACGCGGTCGCCGACCTCCGGGTCCGGGTGCCGATGGCAGCCGGCCGGCGCGCCTTGAACGTGGTCAGCGCGCTCGCGATCGTGCTCGGCGAGGCGCTGCGCCAGACCGACGGTTTCCCCTAGGGACGCACGCGATGTCAGAAGCTCAGCTGGAGGAGCTGCGGGCCCGGACCAGGACCTGGTTCGAGGCGCTCCGCGACCGGCTCTGCCGAGCCTTCGAGGATCTCGAGGACCGCTATGCCGGCGCCGATTCCGGCCGGCTCGCGGCGGGCCGGTTCGCGCGCCGGTCCTGGGACCGGCCGGGCGGCGGCGGCGGCGTCATGGCGCTGATGCGCGGCCGGGTGTTCGAGAAGATCGGCGTCAACGTCTCGACCGTCTGGGGCGAGTTCGCCGCCGAGTTCGCCGGCCAGATCCCGGGCACCGAGCAGGCGCCGCGCTTCTGGGCGAGCGGGATTTCCCTGGTCGCGCATCCACGCTCGCCGCACGTGCCGCCCGCGCACCTGAACACGCGCCACATCCAGACCGCAAAGGCCTGGTTCGGCGGCGGCGCCGATCTCAATCCGATCTTCCCGGACCAGGCCGACACCGACGCGTTCCATCGCGAGCTCGCGGGCGCCTGCGCTGCCTTCGACCCGGACCGCTACGCGCGGTTCAGGGCCTGGGCCGACGAGTACTTCTTCATCCCGCATCGCGCCGAGCCGCGCGGGGTCGGCGGCATCTTCTACGACTACCTGGACGCCGATCTCGAGCGCGAGTTCGCGTTCACGCAAGCGGTTGGCGAGGCGTTTCTCGCGGTCTATCCGCGACTGGCCGAGCGCCACATGGACCGGCGCTGGACCGAGGCCGAGCGCGCCTATCAGCTCGAACGGCGCGGCCGGTACGTCGAGTTCAACCTGCTCTACGATCGGGGCACCCAGTTCGGGCTGCGGACCGGTGGCAATCCCGAGGCCATCTTGATGTCGCTGCCGCCGCTGGCGGCATGGCCTTGAGACCCGGGCCGGGCTAAGCTCCGGCCGCGCGGCGGCCGCGGCCGGGCCAGCGCGAGGAGGCGATCATGGACATCCGCAAGGTTCCGACCGGCGCCAACCCGCCCTTGGAGATCAATGTGATCATCGAGGTGCCGCTGCGCTCCGACCCGATCAAATACGAGTTCGACAAGGAATCCGGCGCGATCTTCGTCGACCGGTTCCTCTACACGTCGATGTTCTATCCCTGCAATTACGGCTTCGTGCCGCACACGCTCGCCACCGACGGCGACCCGATCGACGTCATGGTGGTCGGCCGGATGCCGGTCCAGCCGGGCGCCGTGCTGCCGGTCCGGCCGATCGGCGTGCTCGAGCTCGAGGATGAGGCGGGCGGCGACGAGAAGATTCTGGCGGTGCCGATCGCGCGCGTCACCCGCATCTACGACAAGGTGCACAGCTGGCAGGATCTGCCGCAGATCGACCTCGAGCGGATCCGGCACTTCTTCGAGCACTACAAGGACCTCGAACCCGAGAAGTGGGTGCGGGTCGGCAACTGGCAGGATGCCGACGAGGCGCACCGGCTGATCCGGGAGGCGATCGCGCGGCAGAGCGAGCGCTGACCCGCAGCCACCGAGGGTGCCGGCATCGGCCGGCACAAGGTCGGCTCAACCCCGTCGACCAACGCAGGAGTGGGCGGACGCCGACTCGGCACCCATCTTATTGGGTTGCGCTCGTCGCTTGCGACGACGGTCGATCAAGGCATCTTGACGCGAAGACATGAGCCGGGCCCGAACACTGATCAGCCGTCCTGTCGTCTCGTCGCCAGAGATCGAGACGGGCATCAGCGGCGCGCGCGCCGGTCACCGGCCAAGCCGCCGCTGGTTGCGCCTGGCGGCCCCTGCCCTCCGGCATCCGCCTCGGCCGGAGCGAGCGCAGTGATCGAAAGCGCGTGGACGTCGGTCTGCATCAGGTCGCCGACCGCCTCGAACACCAGGCGCTGGCGCTCGATCCGGCTCTTGCCGGCAAAGACGGCGGCAACGATCGTGAGCCGGAAGTGACTCTCGCCTTCAGCTCGCGCCCCGGAATGACCGGCGTGGCGTGCGGAATCATCGACCAGATCGAGCCGGATCGGGGCGAGCGCGGAGGTCAAGCGGTCGCGGATGAGCTGGGCAATGCGCATGGCAGCGACTCTCTGGCAACTGAGGACGGGCGATGATCCTCCGTTCGCAGGATCCGGCCAAGCCTTCTGGAACCTTGCTGGATGCATGTGCGTAATAGTAGGTCTCGATCTAGATCGCGTTTGCGCGTATGGTTAAAAAGCTCAAACTGCCGGCCGGATTGGCGTATCTCCTGGAGGTTGTTCTCGTTAAAGGATTTATAAGGTGTTGTATCTAACTTCCAGTGGTAGAAGGCATGGGACCACGGCTCCAGTTCGCGCCAGCACCGGCGCTCAGGGCCGCGGCTGCCCGCGCCGGCAATTCGCCTGGTTGTGAGGGATGGAGAAGACGATGGCGACAGTGATGGTGAAGCCCAACCCGAATGCCGGTCCCGGCCGGTCACGGGCGCAGGATGTCGACCGGCATGTCGGAGCGCGGATGCGCGAGCGACGAATCATGCTCGGGCTCACACAGCAGCAGATGGCCGAGTTGATCGGGGTCACCTATCAGCAGGCGCACAAGTACGAGAAGGGGATCAATCGGATCGCGTCGGGCCGGCTTTATAACATCGCGCAGGCGCTCGGCGTCGATGTCGGCTACTTCTTCGAGGGCATCGGCAGCGAGAAGGCGTTCCGCGCGACCCCCCAGCAGCGCATGCTCCTGGATTTGGCGCGCAACTTCATCAGCATCCCGGTACGCAAGCATCAAGAGGCGATGTGCGCGCTCGCCCGGGCGTTGTCCGAGCCCGAGGAATAGCCGCGGACCAGTCCGGCCGTCAGCCGGAGACTGTCGCCAGCCGATCCGGCCTGGGGCGACCGATGGGGGCTTCCCGCGACCAGCCCGCCAGGGGCCGCCCCAGGCCAAAGCTGCCCATGCCCGAACCGCCTGGCCGGGCGAGCGCCGACCGACCGGCGCGGCACACGCTCTGAGCTCGGCAGAGGCGCCAGCGCGGACGGCCCGTCCGGGTCGGTCCGCTGCTCCGTCCGCGCGCGGACTCCCCTCGCCGCCGGCGGCCCCGGTCGGGACCGGCCGTCTTGCTCTGCGGCCTTGGCGTCGCCATAGTGCAGTCCATGAGCGACTTACGACGACATGGCCGACTGGCGCTCGAGAGCAATGGCTTCGAGCATCGCCAGCGCCCGGGCTGCGACTGGCCAGGCTGCGCCTGCGCCGGTGATTACCGCGCGCCGCGCTCGCGCGACCGGCTGCGCGAGTTCTTCCATTTCTGTCTTGAGCACGTACGCGCCTACAACCGAGCCTGGGACTTCTTCGCCGGCATGAGCCAGTCGGAGATCGAGGCGTACCTGCGTGAGGACGTCACCTGGCACCGGCCGACCTGGCCGCTCGGCAACGGTCAGCGAAGCCACGCCGCCGGCTGGCGCTGGCAGGATCCCTACGAGCTGTTCCTGAACGGTGGCGGGATCAACGGCCGGCCTGGCGCCTCGGAATGGGACCGGCGCTCGGCCCGGCTCGGCCGCACCGAGCGGATGCTCGCCGTCCTCGACCTGTCTCCGGATGCCACCCTCAAGGAGCTCAAGGCCCGCTACAAGCAGCTGGTCAAGCGCCATCACCCCGACCTCCACGGCGGCGACAAAAAGGCCGAGGAACGGTTGAAGTTGATTAACGCGGCGTATACCTACTTGCTCGAAAGCGACCGCTTCAGCTAGGCGGCCGCCCCCAACCGATCCTGGAGACGGCAACGGTGCAGGGTGACTTCGCGGTGACCGAGCCCAGGCGGCTGGTCGGTCTGCAGGACTTGCCGACCGCGCCCGACATCAAGATCTCGGTGCGGCAAAGCTTCAGCATCGACTCCGACCTGCAGGTGCCGGCGTTCTCGCAGTCCACCGAATACGTACCCGAGATCGACGACGCCTACCGGTTCGACCGCGACACCACGTTGGCGATCCTCGCCGGCTTTGCCTACAACCGCCGAGTGATGATCCAGGGCTACCACGGCACCGGCAAGTCGACCCACATCGAGCAGGTCGCGGCGCACCTGAACTGGCCGTGCGTGCGCGTCAATCTCGACAGCCACATCTCGCGGATCGACCTGATCGGCAAGGACGCGATCGTGCTCCGCGACGGCAAGCAGGTCACCGAATATCGGGAGGGCATGCTGCCCTGGGCCCTGCAGCACCCGGTCGCGCTGGTGTTTGACGAGTATGACGCCGGCCGGCCCGACGTCATGTTCGTGATCCAGCGCGTGCTCGAGGTCGAGGGCCGGATGACGCTGCTCGACCAGAACCGGGTGATCCGGCCGCACCCCTCGTTCCGGCTGTTCTCGACCGCCAACACGGTCGGGCTCGGCGACACCAGCGGCCTCTACCACGGCACCCAGCAGATCAACCAGGGCCAGCTCGACCGCTGGAACATCGTCGCCCAGCTCAATTACCTGGAGCACGACGCCGAGGTCGACATCGTCCTCGCGAAGTGTCCGGACTACCAGAGCGATGAGGACCGCAAGACGCTCTCGCGCATGGTCAGCCTGGCCGATCTGTCGCGCTCGGGCTTCATGGCCGGCGACATCTCGACCGTGATGTCGCCGCGGACCGTGATCACCTGGGCCGAGAACGCCCGCATCTTCGGCGACCTGGGCTTCGCGTTCCGGCTGACCTTCCTCAACAAATGCGACGAGGCGGAGCGCCCGATCATCGCCGAGTACTATCAGCGGTGCTTCGGCGTCGAGCTGCCGGAGAGCACCGCCAACGTCACGCTCACCTGAGCCGGGCCCGCATGGCGGCCGGCCGGGAGCGGCTCGAGGTCTTCCAGCGCGCGGTCGCCGCGACCTGCCGGGCGATGGCGCATCGGCCGGCGCTCAACGTCACCTTTCGCACCGGCGAGGCCAAGCGCGAGCGCGCGGCGCCCGCCGAGACGCCGAGCATCGCCCTGCCAGTGCCGCGGCGCGCCATGGCGGGCCAGGACGTGGCCCGGGTTCGGGGCGAGGCCGACGGCGCCGCGCTGCGCCTGCGTCATCACAACACGAAGCTGCACAGGCGGCTCAACCCCCAGGGCGAGCTCGCCGGCGCGGTGTTCGACGCGCTCGAGCAGATCCGGGTCGAGGCGCTCGGCGCCAGCCGGATGGCCGGGGTCGCCGGCAACCTCGCCAGCGCCCATGCCGCGCGCGGCCGGCGGCCGCAGGTGGCGTCCTCGGAGCCGGCCGACGCCGGCCTCGCCGAGGCGCTCGAGCTGTACGCCTGCGAGAGCCTGCTCGGCTTCAACCTGCCGAGCGAGCAGCGCGAGGTCCTGGACGCCTGGCGCAGCGTGCTCGACAGCCGGACCGGCCAGGACTGGGCGGCGCTCCGCCAGCAGCTCGGCAACCAGGAGGACTTCGCGATCCGGGTGCGCGAAATGCTGGCGCACCTGGGTCTGGCCGAGGATCTGGGCGAGCAGCCGGACGAGCAGGACCCGGACCAGGCCGAGGCTGCCGAGGACGAGCAGAGCGCCAGCCCCGACGACGCTCCGGGCGAGGCCGGCGCCGAGGACGCGATGCAGCAGGCCTCGAGCGAGGCCGCCGCGGCGAGCGCGGATGACACCGCCCAGGCCGGTGCGACCGAGGATCGCCTGGACGACGCCAACGCGCCCGGTGCCGACGACCGGGGCGACGCCGAGGCCCCGTTCCAGACCCCGCAGTACATCCCGCCGGGCGGCGAGGCGCTCGCCTATCGGGTGTTCACGACCAAGTTCGACGAGGTGGTCGAGGCGAGCGAGCTCTGCAGCCCGATCGAGCTCGGCCGGCTGCGTGCCCAGCTCGACCAGCAGCTCGGCCGCCTGCAGGGCATGATCGGCCGGCTCGCGAACCGGCTCCAGCGCCGGCTGCTCGCGCAGCAGACCCGGTCCTGGGAGTTCGACCTCGACGAGGGCCTGCTCGATACCGCCCGCCTGACCCGGGTCGTGGTCAACCCGGAGCACGCGCTCTCGTACAAGATCGAGAAGGACACCGAGTTCCGCGATACCGTGGTCTCGCTGCTGATCGACAATTCGGGCTCGATGCGCGGCCGGCCGATCGCGGTGGCGGCGATGTGCGCCGACATCCTGGCGCGCACGCTCGAGCGCTGCGGCGTGAAAGTGGAGCTCCTGGGCTTCACGACCCGGAGCTGGAAGGGCGGCCAGAGCCGCGAGCTCTGGCTGCGCGCCGGCAAGCGGCCCAACCCCGGGCGCCTGAACGATCTTCGCCACATCGTCTACAAGCCCGCCGACAGCCCCTGGCGCCGCACGAGGCGCAATCTCGGCCTGATGCTCCGCGAGGGCCTGCTGAAGGAGAACATCGACGGCGAGGCGATTTTGTGGGCGCATCAGCGGCTGCTCGCGCGCGCCGAGCAGCGCCGGATCCTGATGGTGATCTCCGACGGCGCGCCGGTCGACGACAGCACGCTCTCGGCCAACCCCGGCAACTACCTCGAGCAGCATCTGCGCCAGGTGATCGAGTGGATCGAGACCCGCTCGCCGGTCGAGCTGCTGGCGATCGGCATCGGCCACGACGTCACCCGCTACTACCGGCGCGCGGTCACGATTTCCGATCCCGAGCAGCTCGGCGGCGCCATGCTCGGCGAGCTCTCGGAGCTGTTCGATCTCGAGTCGCAGCGGCCGCAGCGACCGGCGCGCCGCTCGCGGGCGGCCTAGCCGGGCAAGATCCGGGCCGCCTGCCCCCGTCACCGACGGCGGCCGTTGACAGAGACGCGCACGGAACTCCCTCATCCCGGCGTGCCGGCGATACCGCCCCGGGCACGGCCCGCGGCCCGCGCTCGTAAGAGGTCGACCGGTGCCGCCGTCTGCCGCTGTCGGCCTCGGCCTGGCATTGCTCGGGCAGTACCGGCCGAGCCCTCGATCGATGCTCCGGTTGAGCGCGACCGGCAGCACGGGCGCGGAAATCCCATTTGCCAAAGCAGCGCCGTCGTTGGACGATGTTTGCGGTCCGACCGGCAAGCGCCCGGGCGGCCAGCAAGGTCAGACAGGGGGGATACTATGCGGTCATCGAGCATTCGCGCCATTCTGCTGGCCGGCGCTCTCGGTTGCGCGTCCGCGCTGGCGGCTGAGGCCGCGCCCTTGCAGGCGATCGGGGCGGGCGAGGGCTTCGTCGACATCGTCGCCTGGCCCGGTTACATCGAGCGCGGCGACACCGACAAGGCCTACGACTGGGTCACCGGGTTCGAGAAGCAGACCGGCTGCAAGGTCCGGGTCAAGACCGCCAACACGTCCGACGAGATGGTCGCGTTGATGAACGAGGGCGGCTTCGACCTCGTGACCGCCTCGGGCGACGCCAGCCTCCGCCTGGTCGCCGGCAAGCGGGTCCAGGAGATCAACACCGGCCTGATCCCGAGCTGGGGCAAGATCGATCCGCGCCTGCAGAACGCGCCCTGGCACACGCTCGGAGGCAAGCACTACGGCGTCCCTTACCAGTGGGGCTCGAACGTGCTGATGTACAATACGGAAGTGTTCAAGACGCCGCCCGCCAGCTGGAACGTGGTGTTCGAGCCGCAGACCCTGCCCGACGGCAAGCCGAACCAGGGCCGCGTGCAGGCGTTCGACGGGCCGATCTACATCGCCGACGCCGCGCTCTACCTGATGAACAAGAAGCCCGAGCTCGGCATCAAGGACCCCTACGAGCTCACCGAGGACCAGTATAAGGCGGCGCTCGAGCTGCTCCGCCAGCAGCGCACGCTGGTCAGCCGGTACTGGCACGACGCCTTCGTCCAGATCGACGACTTCACCAACGAGGGCGTGGTCGCGAGCTCGTCCTGGCCGTTCCAGGTCAACATCCTGCAGTCGAAGAAGCAGCCGGTCGCGAGCGTCATTCCGCAGGAGGGAGCGACCGGCTGGGCCGACACCACGATGATGCACGCCGAGGCGCCGCATCCGAACTGCAGCTACATGTGGATGGAATGGACGCTGTCCTCGAACCTGCAGGGCGATCTCGCGGCCTGGTTCGGCTCGGTGCCGGTCGTGCCCGCGGCCTGCGGCCAGAGCAAGCTCCTGGGGCCGGAGGGGTGCAAGACCAACGGCTCGGAAAACTTCGACCGGATCCACTTCTGGCGGACCCCGGTCGCCAAGTGCGCGAGCCAGCCCGAATGCGTGCCATACTATCGCTGGGTCACCGATTACATCGCCGTGCTCGGCGGCCGTTGAGCGCGGGACCGCCGACCGGCTGCGGGACCGCCGATGCCGGACCGGTCATCGCTCGATCATCGATGTCCTGCCGGAGGGCTTCGGACAGCCGGTGCGGCGGACCGCGGCGCCGGGTGCGGGGCAAGCGCTGCAACGTTAACCTCTTGTCAACCATCACCCCCTAGCGTGCCCAGGTTCGATGGTCCATGCGATCCTGGGAATCCGTGCGCCCCGCAAACTGGCGGCGGTGCGGGTGCCCATGCTCGCACGACCCGGGCAAGGCAAAGAATCGCGCCGCCGCTACTGAGGTTTGCTGACCCTTGCGGCATCGGGGCGCGGCGGCGCCGCCCTCTTCTGCGACCGGACCCCCTGTGCTCCGGTCGGTGGCGGCGTGGCGCCGAGGTCCGGCCCGCGCCCTGGCCGCCGATCGCGGGCCATGATCCGCACTGGTCCTGCGATCTGTCGCGGCGACGCGCCCTGGTCCAGGGCGGGGTCGGACCGGCGGTCGCGAACGACCATCCGCACTGGCGCTGCGGTCGGGGGCGGCATGGCGCCGAAGTCGAGCGCGCGCCCGGGCCGGCGGTCACGAACGACGATCCGCGGAGGGGCTGTGATCGTTGGCGGCATGGCGCCAAGGTCCAGCGCGCTGTCGGGCCGGCGATCGCGGATGGCGATCCCCAGAGGCGCTGCGTGCG
>DATAOG010000671.1:0-5067 GCA_036265855.1 Geminicoccaceae bacterium
ACCTTCTGGTGGATGCCACCGAGCTCGAGAGGCGCCGGGCCGCCCTGCCCGCGCCCGCGGCGGCGCCGGCGCGCGGCTACGCAAGGCTCTACCACGACCATGTGCTGGCCGCGGACCGGGGCTGCGATTTCGATTTTCTGAGGGCGTCCGTCTGATGGCGCTGAAGATCGAGGATTACGCGCTGATCGGCGATACCTTCACGATAGCGCTGGTCGGCCGCGACGGCTCGATCGACTGGCTGTGCGTGCCGCGGATCGATTCCGATGCCTGCTTCGCCGCTCTGCTCGGCACGCCCGATAACGGCCGGTGGCTGCTCGCGCCCGAGGACGAGATCCGCGCCAGCCGCCGCCATTATCGGGGCGACACGCTGATCCTGGAGACCGAGTTCGAGACCGCGACCGGTACCGCCGCCGTGATCGACTTCATGCCGGTCGGCGGCGCGTGCGATGTGGTCGATGTGGTCCGCTTGGTCGAGGGCCGGGCCGGCGAGGTCGCGATGGCGACCGAACTGGTGCTGCGCTTCGACTACGGCACCACCGTGCCCTGGGTGCAGAGCGCGCCGGACGGGCTCACCGCGATCGCCGGCCCGATTGCCTTGCGTCTGCACACCCCGGTCGAGCTCGAGGGCAAGGACTTCCGCACCGTCGGCCGCTTCACCGTGTGTGCCGGCGAAACCGTGCCCTTCCGGCTCTGCTGCTTCCAGTCCTATCAGCTCGAGCCGATTTCCCGCGAGCCCGCGCGGCTGCTGAAGGAGACCGAGGCCTTCTGGCACGACTGGACCGGCCGGTGCAAAGTCGAAGGCGACTGGCGCGACGCGGTGCTGCGCTCGCTGGTCACGCTCAAGGCTCTGACCTATGGTCCGGCCGGCGGTATTGCGGCCGCCGGCACGACCTCGCTGCCCGAACGGATCGGCGGCAACCGGAACTGGGATTACCGGTACTGCTGGATCCGGGATGCGACCTTCACGCTCTACGCGTTCCTGCTCTCGGGCCTCAAGGACGAGGCGCAGGCGTGGCGGGACTGGCTGCTGCGGGCGGCCGCCGGCAAGCCCTCGCAGCTGCAGATCCTGTACGGCGTCGCCGGCGAGCGACGGATCACCGAGCTGGAGCTGCCGTGGCTCCCCGGCTACGAGAACAGCCGGCCGGTGCGGATCGGCAACGCCGCCCACCAGCAGGTGCAGCTCGATGTCTTCGGCGAGCTGTTGGACGCATTTCACGTCGCGCGCAAACACGGCATCCCGGCGCACGATCACGCCTGGGAGGTTGAGAAGGTCCTGCTCGAACACCTGGAGGGTGCGTGGCACTTGCCGGACCACGGCATCTGGGAGGTCCGCGGCCAGCCGCGGCAGTTCACCCATTCCAAGGTCATGGCCTGGGTCGCCGCGGACCGCGCGGTCAAGGCGGTCGAGCGCTTCGGCCTCGACGGCCCGGCCGACCGCTGGCGCCGGCTGCGGGCCGGGATCCACGCGGACGTCTGCGCCAAGGGCTTCGATCGCCAGCGCAACGCCTTCGTCCAGTATTATGGCGGCCAGGGCCTGGATGCCGCGCTGCTGATGATTCCGCTGGTCGGCTTTCTGCCGCCTCGCGATCCGCGGGTGGCCGGCACGGTCGAGGCGATCCAGCGCGAGCTCACCCGTGACGGCCTGGTCTGCCGCTATCTGACTGACGAGGCGATCGATGGGCTGCCGGCGGGCGAAGGCACGTTCCTCAGCTGTTCGTTCTGGCTGGTCGACAATCTCGCCTTGCTGGGGCGCTGGAGCGAAGCGCGTGAGCTCTTCCTTGCCTTGCTCGAGCTGCGCAACGACGTGGGCCTGCTCGCCGAGGAGTACGACCCGGTCCTGCGCCGCCAGCTCGGCAATTTCCCGCAGGCGTTCTCGCATGTCGGCCTGATCAACAGCGCGCACAACCTGACGATCGCCGCGGGACCCGCGAAGGAGCGCGCCGAGCACGGCGCCTCGGGCGCCTCTCGGGCACGCAGGAGCTCATGACCCGCGTCCGCTAGCTTCTGCTTGCGGGCTGCGCAGAGCGGATCTGCCGATGGCGAGCGCGCTGCCCGCTCGATCATGGGCTTGTCATGCCGATCGGCGAGGCCGATGTTGGGTGGGCGAGCTTCCCGGAAGAGGACAGACCTGATGGCGGAACACTCGGGCAATCCATCCGATCCCGTCGGTGCGCCCGATCCCGTCGCCGCGCGGGCCGCGGCCGCCTCGTCGGTCGTGCAGCTGGCGCCTCGGGTTGCGGCGAGACCTGCCCGCTCCAGAGCCGCGAAGCCGGCGCCGGTGTCCGGGACCGCCGACTCCCCCGAGATCGTTCCGCCGAGCGACCTGCGAGCTGCCGAGCTCTATCTGAACCGCGAGCTGACCTGGCTCGCGTTCAATCGACGGGTCCTGCACGAGGCGCGCGATCCGCGCACGCCGCTGCTCGAGCGGGTCAAGTTCCTGGCGATCGTGAGCTCGAATCTCGACGAGTTCTTCATGAAGCGGATCGGCGGCCTCAAGCAGCAGGTCGGCGCCGGGCTCCACGATCTCACGGTCGACGGGCGCACGCCCGAGCAGCAGATCGACGAATGCGTCGCCGTGATCAGGGAGCTGACGCCCGAGCTGCGCGACAGCTATGCCGAGCTGCGCGAGCGGCTGCGCGAGCAGGAGATCCGGCTGGCGCTGTGGTCGGAGCTGACCGAGCAGCAGCGCGAGGCGGCCCGGACCTATTACCTCGACAACATATTCCCGCTGGTGACGCCGCTCGCGATGGATCCGGCGCATCCGTTTCCGTTCATCTCCAATCTCTCGCTCAATCTTCTGATCACGCTCCACCATCAGGACGACCCGCAGCCGGTGTTCGCCCGGGTCAAGGTGCCGATCGGCAAGGGCGTGCCGCGCTATCTGCGCGTCGGTCCGGGGCATTCCTTCGTGCGTCTGGAAGAGGTCATGGCCCACAGCCTCGACCGCCTGTTCCCGGGCATGGAGATCGATGCCTGCGAGATCTTCCGGGTGACTCGCAACGCCAATACCGAGCGCGAGGAGGAGGACGCCGACGATCTCGTGTCGATGATCGAGGCCGAGCTGCGCGATCGCAAGTTCGCGCCGATCGTGCGGCTCGAGGTCGGCCTGGGCATCGACCCGGTGCACCGCGGCATGCTCGCGGTCGAGCTCGGGCTCGACGAAGAGCGCGACGTGTTCGAGACCGGCGCGCCGCTAGGCCTGCGCGATCTGTTCGAGATCGCCACTTTGGAGCTGCCGGCGCTGCACGACCCCGTGCACCACCCGGTCACCAACGCCAAGCTCGAGGATCAGGAGCGCAACGTCTTCCACATCATCCGCGACATCGGCCCGATCCTGCTCCAGCACCCCTACGAATCCTTCGGCACCTCGGTCGAGCGCTTCGTTCACGAAGCGAGCCGCGATCCCAAGGTGCTGGCGATCAAGATGACTCTTTATCGGACCTCGTCGGGGACCCGGATCATCGAGGACCTGATCGCGGCGGCGCGCAACGGCAAGCAGGTCGCGGTCGTGGTCGAGATCAAGGCGCGCTTCGACGAAGAGGCCAACATCCAGTGGGCGAACCGGCTGGAGGAGGTCGGCATCCACGTCATGTACGGCGTCGTCGGCCTCAAGACCCACTCGAAGGTGGTGCTGGTGGTCCGGCGCGACTATACCGGCATTCGGCGCTACGCCCATATCGGCACGGGCAACTATCACGCCGGCACGGCGCGGATCTATTCCGACCTCGGTCTCTTGACCTGCGACGACGCGATCGGTCGTGATCTGACCGAGCTGTTCAATTATCTGACCACCGGCTACAAGCCGTCGCGCAAGTACCACAAGCTGCTGGTCGCCCCCAAGAGCCTGAAGCCGGCACTGCTCGAGAAGATCGAGCGCGAGATCGCCGCATCGTCGGCCGCGCAGCCGGGCGTGATCCGGTTCAAGATGAACGCGCTCGAGGACGCCGACATCGTGCGGGCGCTCTACCGCGCCTCCCAGGCCGGCGTCCGGGTCGAGCTGATCGTGCGCGACACCTGTCGCCTGCGGCCGGGCCTGCCGGGCATCTCCGAGAACATCACCGTGGTCAGCATCGTCGGCCGCTTTCTCGAGCATGCCCGGATCTATTATTTCCGCAACGGCGGCGAGGAGGAGTTCTTCATCGGCTCGGCCGATCTGATGACCCGCAACCTCGAGAGCCGGGTCGAGGTCGTGACCCCGGTCGAGGAGCAGGCGCTTCGCGAGGAGCTGCGGGCGATCCTCGAAACCCAGCTCGCGGACCGGCGCAGCGCCTGGGAGATGCGGCCGGACGGCAGCTACGTCCAGCGCCAGCCCGGCGACGGAGCCGAGATCGGCTCGCAGCAGGCGCTGATCGCCGTGGCCGAGAGCCGCCTGCGCGAAGCGACCCGGCTGCGCAAGCGGCGGCCGCAGTCGATCGCCCGCCGCTCGCCGACCGAGCGCGCCGTGATCTGAGCCTGGCTCACCAGCGCTGAGCCAGCGCCTCGCGGATGACCTGGGCGCTGCGCGCGAGTGCTGCGTGCTCCTCGGCGGCGAGGCTCGGCGTAAGCGTCCGGACCACGCCCGCCCTGCCGACGAGCCGCGGCAGCGAGAGCGCCACCGGCCCGACCCCTTCGATCTCCTCGGTCAGGATCGAGACCGTGAGCGCCGAGTTCTCGTCGTTGCCGATCGACTGCACGATCCGGGTCAGGCCGCCGGCGATGCCGTACCAGGTTGCCCCCTTGCCCTCGATGATGCGGTAGGCGGCGCGGCGCACGCCCTGATCGATCGCTGCGCGGCTCGCGGCATCGAACGGCCGGCCGGCCTGCCGCGCGAGCTCCTCGACCGGGATGCCGCCGACATCGGCGACCGACCAGCACAACACCTCGGAATCGCCATGCTCGCCCAGCACATAGGCGTGCACCGACTTGGGCGAGACATGAAGATAGGCGCCGAGCAGCGCACGAAAGCGCGCGGTGTCCAGGATCGTGCCGGACCCGATCACGCGCTCCGGCGCCAGGCCCGAGATCCGGGTCGCGATCTGGGTCATGGCATCGACCGGATTGGTCGCTACCAGCAGGATCGCGTCGGGC
>DATAOG010000672.1:0-2513 GCA_036265855.1 Geminicoccaceae bacterium
TTCCTGGAGGTCAACGACGCGCTCGGCGGCCCGCAGGGTCTGCGGGTCGAGGGCGCCGAGCTGTTCGGGTGGACTTTCAACCAGAATCTCAGGCTCGGCCCCATAAGAGGCTCCTTTTATTTGAACTATGTTCTGCTGGCGCTGCTGCTGGTGGTGATCGCGTTTGTCCTAGTGCGCCGGCTCGAGCGGTCATGGATCGGGCTGAACCTGGACGCGATCCGGCTGGATGAGACGGCGGCCGCCTGCTTCGGGATCGATCCCGGCCGCTGGAAAGTCACGGCCTTCACGCTCGGCAACTTCCTGGCCGGGGTCGCCGGCGCCCTGTTCGCGATGATGCTGGGCTTCATCGCCCCGACCAACTTCACCTTCGCCGATAGCCTGATCATGGTCTCGATCGTGCTGCTGGGCGGCATCGGCAACCCCTGGGGCGTGGTGCTCGCCGCGATCGTCGTGATCGTCGTGCCGGAGAAGCTGCAGATCATCCAGGAGTACCGTTTTTTGCTGTACGCGCTGATGGTGATCCTGATTCTACGGTTCCTGCCCGAGGGGCTGTTGCCGCGCGAGCTTCGCCGCTATCTGCCCCGGGGACTTCCCCGTTGAGCCCGGCGCTGCTGGTCGCGCGAAACCTGACCCTGCGGTTCGGCGGGCTGATCGCGCTCGACCGCCTCGATCTTGCGGTCGGCGCGGGCGAGATCCTCGGGTTGATCGGTCCGAACGGCTCCGGCAAGACCACGTTCTTCAACATCGTCACGGGCATCTATCCGGCGGATGCGGGGCGGGTCGAGCTCGCGGGCACCGATCTCACCCGCGCGCGGCCGCAGGCGGTCTACCGGGCCGGCATCGCCCGGACTTTCCAGCGCTCGCGGCTCTGCCTGCCGCTCTCGGTCTTCGACAACATCATGATCGGCAACCACGCCCGACTGAACCCCGGGCTCGCGTTCAACCTGTTGCGGCGGCGCGCCTTCCGGCGCGAGCTCGAGGCGAGCTACGAGGCCGCCCGGGAGCTGGTCGCGCTGTTCGATCCGCCGCTCGCCGGGCGCATGCTCGAGGCGGTCGGCGCGATCCCGATGATCGACCGGCGGCGGATTGAGATCTGCCGTGCCCTGATCAGCCGGCCGAAGCTGTTGCTGCTGGACGAGCCTTCGGCCGGCATGACCCGCGAGGAGACGAGACGCCTGATGGCGGATTTGCTGACGGTGCGCGAGCGGATGGCCGGGCTCACGATCGTGATCATCGAGCATGAGATGAGCGTGATCGAGGCCACCACCGAGCGCTGTGTCGTGCTCAACTACGGCCGCAAGATCGCCGAGGGCAGCTACCGCGAGGTCGCGGCCGACCCGCGCGTCCAGGAAGCTTATCTGGGGCTCGCGTGATGGCGACGGCCGGGCTCCTCGTGATCGAGCGGGTCCGGACCGCCTACGACCGCGCGGACGTGCTCGAGGACGTGTCGCTGAGCGTGCCGCCGGGCAGCATCACCTGCCTGCTCGGCGCCAACGGCTCGGGCAAGACCACGCTGATCCGCTCGATTCTGGGCCTGACGCCGCCGCGCGCCGGCGAGATCAGGTTTGAAGGCCGGGCTCTGACCGGGCTTGCCACCCACCGGGTGATCGCCGCCGGGATTGCCTGCATCCCCGAAGGCCGCAAGGTGTTCCCGAAGCTCACGGTCGAGGACAATCTCCGGGTCGGTGGCTGGCAGGAGCCTTCGACGGCAGCGGTGCGGCGCCGGATCAACGAGGTCTTCGAGCTGTTCCCGCAGCTGCGCGAGCGCCGACGACAGCTCGCCGGCACGATGTCGGGCGGCGAGCAGGCGATGGTCTCGATCGGCCGCGGCCTGATGCGGGCGCCCAAGCTCCTGCTGATCGACGAGCCCTCCCTCGGGCTGGCGCCGATCTACGTCAAGCAGAATTTCACGACCGTCGAGCGCATCCGCGCCAAGGGCGTGACCGTATTCCTGGTTGAGCAGAACGTCCATCAGACCCTCGCGATCGCCGACTACGGCTACGTGCTTGCCAAAGGCCGGGTGGTGGCCCAAGGCAAGCCCGCCGGGCTCGCCCGGACTCCCGAGGTCCAGCAGGCCTATTTCGGCTGAGGCGTTGTCCCGGAACGCGCGGGGTGGCGGACGTCTTCCGGACCGACGGTTTTCTGACCGCAGGCTGCCCTGCCTGTCTCTCGCGGGCAGGATGGTGCTGACACGGCCAAGCCGTCCATCGCGCTGGCGGAGCGCTGACGATGCCGGCGAGGGAGGGAGATCGAGCGAGCGGCCGCGGTCTGTTGCCGAGTTGAAGGCCCGATTTGGCCCTCGGTCCGCACGGTCTCCGCCAGCGCTGAAACCGTATCGCGATTCTGGCGATCAGCGATCGTCAGCAAGGTTTCATTAACCTTTCACGCCCAGCGTCTGCCCTCGATGTTCCATGTGATCCTGGGAATTCTTGCGCCGCTCGCCAAGTCAAGGCTCCGATTCCCAGGGTCACATGGACCGAATGGAGGCAAAGCTGCCGTGAAAGTGGTAAACA